>CAMPAX010000079.1 GCA_946633495.1 uncultured Lachnospiraceae bacterium
TGATTTTCGGCAGATGATTTTCGGCAGATGATTTTCGGCGGATCCGGAAATCCGGATCATCGCAGATTGAACTATCTAACGGGTAAAAGTTTCTCCAAATTATCATGATCGAATTTATCGATTTTCTGCGCTTTGTACCAAATATATGATATAATTTAAAAGTCGGAATGTTACAGAATCAACAATTTAGGGGGTTACCAGATGAAAGAACAAAACACTGCCGCTTTGTCGGAGCAGGTGGCGTTTATCGCCTGTGCCGGAAGCGCGGCCGGAAAGGCCAGATTCAAAGACCGATGTCAGAGCTGCAAAGAAGCAGTGGACTCCGGTTTTGTCAGAGGAGAATGCAAAAGCGGATGCGTGGGTGTGGGGTCCTGCATAGCCGCATGCAGTCAGAATGCCATCCGGATCGAAGACGGTAAGATGGTGATCGACAGAGACCGCTGCAACGGCTGCGGCGATTGCGCAGCGGCGGATGTATGTCCCCAGGGACTGATCCGCATGATCCCGAGAGAGGCTACGAACTTTATTCCCTGCTCCTCCACCGAGGAAGAGGAAGATGTGGTTCGTAAGACCTGCGGTTATGGCTGTATCGCCTGCGGAGAGTGCGAACGTGCATGCCCGAGAGGCGCAGTCTCCATCGTGGATCATCATGCGGTGATCGATTATACAAAATGCGCCGGCTGCGAATCCTGTACCGTGCGCTGCAAAAAGAAGATCATCGTCGATACCCTTCACGACCTGACAAAGCTGAAGGAGAAGGTGGCATTTGTCCGCTGCTCCGGCGGATCCAAATTATCCGCAGCTTTTAAGGCACTGGGAATTCAGACCTGCGAGGAAGCAGTGAAGCTGGATGCAAAGGCCATGGGGCTCTGCACCACCGGCTGCTGCGGACAGGGCAGCTGTACGGCGGTCTGCCGCTATGGAGCGATCACCGTGGTGAACGGAACAGCCGTGGTAGATCCGGAGAAATGCGTGGGCTGCCGGGATTGTACCTATGCCTGCCCGAAACACCTGATCACCATCGTTCCTTATCAGGGAATGAAGCTGGTTCCCTGCTCCTCTACGGCTGATTACGAAGATAAATCAGAGGTCTGCGATTCTGCATGTATTGCCTGCGAAGACTGCATGAACAACTGTCCGAACGGTGCCATTTACATGGAGGAGAAGCATGCAGTGGTGGATCCGGAGCTTTGCGAGAACTGCCGTATGTGTCAGAGTGTCTGCATGCGAAATGTGATTCGGGAACAGAGCGTACCGGAGTATATCTACCTGCAGCGTGCGGCTCTGGCGAATGATGCGCTGGATGAAACTCCCGAAAGCGTAGAGGCGGATCCTGAATCTGCTTTGAATACCGGGAAAGAAGGATCGGTTGTGAAGGGAGGTGACCGCTGATGCGTGTTAGAAAAACTATGGATGGAAATACGGCGGCAGCTCATGTAGCCTACGCTTTCTCTGAAGTATCGGCGATCTATCCCATCACTCCTTCCTCGCCTATGGCGGAAAGTATGGATGAATGGGCGGCGGGCGGAAGGAAGAACCTCTTCGGCGAGCCAGTCCGGATCATCGAGATGGAATCGGAAGGCGGTGCCGCAGGTGCGGTACACGGTTCCATCACGGCGGGCGCATATACCACCACATTTACGGCATCGCAGGGACTGCTTCTGATGATACCGAATATGTACAAGCTGGCGGGAGAGCAGACTCCCACGGTATTCCACGTGGCTGCCCGGGCGCTTGCCACACATGCGCTTTCTATCTTCGGAGATCACTCCGATGTTATGAGCTGCCGGCAGACGGGCTTTGCCATGCTCTGCTCCAACAATGTGCAGCAGGTCATGGATCTGGCAGCAGTGGCGCATCTGTCCACGATCGCGGGAAAACTTCCCATGCTGCATTTCTTTGACGGATTCCGGACCTCCCATGAGTATCAGAAGATCGAAGTCTGGGACTACGAGGATCTTCGGGATATGGTGGACTGGGACGCAGTTCGCCGTTTCCGGGAACATGCCCTGAATCCGGAGCATCCACATTTGCTTGGTTCTGCGGAACAGCCGGAAACCTTCTTCCAGCACCGGGAAGCCTGCAACACGGCTTATCTCGAGACGGCAGAAACCGTGGCCCGTTACATGGATATGGTAAATGCCAAACTGGGAACGGACTATAAGCCCTTTAATTACTATGGAGCACCGGACGCCACGGAAGTTCTGGTGGCTATGGGATCCGTCTGCGACGCGGCTGAGGAGATCGTAGATTATCTGAATGCCAAAGGACATAAGACCGGTATTGTGGAAGTACATCTGTACCGTCCTTTCTCTGCAGATTATCTTACCCGCGTTTTGCCGGAGACGGTAAAAAAGATCGCAGTCCTGGATCGTACCAAGGAACCTGGAAGCCCGGGAGAACCGCTGTTCCTGGACATCTGCTCTGCACTGCGTGATACAAAGTGGAAGGACTGCCTTATCGTGGGCGGCCGCTACGGTCTCGGCTCCAAGGATGTACAGCCGGGGGACATCCAGGCGGCGTTCGAGAATCTTTGGAGTGACACGCCGAAGAAGGAATTTACGCTGTCCATCACGGATGATGTTACCGGTCTTTCTCTTCCGGTTACCTCCAATCCGGATGTGGCTCCGAAGGGAACGGTTGCATGTAAATTCTGGGGACTTGGCGCGGACGGTACCGTAGGCGCGAACAAGAACTCCGTGAAGATCATCGGTGACCATACGGACAAATATGTTCAGGCGTATTTCCAGTACGACTCCAAGAAATCCGGCGGCGTGACCATCTCACACCTTCGGTTCGGCGACAGCCCCATCAAGTCCACCTACTATGTAAAGCAGGCGGATTTTGTGGCATGCCATAACAGCGCATATCTTACCAGGTATGAAATGGTGCAGGATGTAAAACCGGGCGGTTCCTTCCTGCTGAACTGTACCTGGACGGACGAGGAACTGGAAGAGCACCTGCCGGCAGCTGTGAAAAAATATATCGCGGAGAATAACATTCATTTCTATACCTGTAACGCGGTGGAGATCGCGAAGCGGGTGGGACTGGGTGCCCGCCGGACCAATTCCGTGCTGCAGGCGGCGTATTTCCAGATCGCACAGATCATCGATATCAATGAAGCTGTGGGTTACATGAAGGATGCCATCGTGAAGACTTATTCCAGGAAGGGTCAGAATATCGTGGACATGAACTGTGCAGCCGTGGACGGCGGCGTGGAGAGCGTTCATGAGGTAAAGGTCCCCGAGGCATGGAAGACGGTCCCGGAGGATCCGGCGCCGACACCGCTGGTGGGCCGCGATAAGCTGCACACCGATTATCTGAATAATATTCTGGTTCCCACGAATACCCTTGCCGGTGACAGCTGTCCTGTGTCCGTCTTTGTGGATACGGCAGACGGACTGCTTCCCTCCGGAACCGCCATGTACGAGAAGCGCGGCATCGCTGCGGATCTTCCTCACTGGTGTTCGGGCAATTGTATGCAGTGCAACATGTGCGCTTATGTATGTCCTCACGGGGTGATCCGGCCCTTCGTTCTGACAGCGGAGGAAGCAAAAAAATATCCGGATGCAAAACCCATGAAGGGAACGAAGGATCTCTTTTTTGTACTGGGCTTCTCTGCCAGGGACTGCACCGGCTGCGGCTCCTGCGCGGATGTCTGCCCCGCCAGAAAGAAGGCTTTGGAAATGCACTCCATGGATACGGAGTTCATGGAGGCGGCACAGGCCAGGTACGATGAGCTTTTTGCAACGATCCATAATGAAGACCGGAAGATTCCCTTTGACGAATCCACCATCAAGGGTTCGCAGTTTGCGCAGCCGCTGATGGAATTCTCCGGGGCTTGTCCCGGCTGCGGCGAGTCGCCGTATGCAAAGCTGGTGACCCAGCTCTTCGGTGACCGGATGCTTGTGGCAAATGCCACCGGCTGTACCATGATCTGGGGCTGTTCCGCACCCTCCACGCCTTACACCGTGAATAAGGATGGACGCGGACCGGCCTGGGCAAACTCCCTCTTCGAGGATAATGCGGAATTCGGCTATGGTATGGCAACGGCTGTGAATGCACGCCGGAAAGAGCTTCGTACTGCGGTAGAGGCTTTAAAGGAGAACAGCGCTGTCAGCACAGCGGCGGAGAACTGGCTCCGTTTCATGAATGACGGCAAAGCGCCCCGGATCGTGGGAAAAGAGCTCCTGGAGAAATGCAGGTCCATCGCTTCCACAGATGCCAACGCCGCCTATGTGACGGCACATGCGGACCTTCTCGGAAAGCCTTCCGTATGGATCTTCGGAGGTGACGGCTGGGCGTACGATATCGGTTACGGCGGATTGGATCATGTTCTGGCTTCCGGTGAAAATGTAAATGTCCTTGTATTTGATACGGAAGTTTATTCCAACACGGGCGGCCAGGCCTCCAAGGCAACCCCCATCGGTGCCGTGGCAAAATTCGCGGCAGCGGGTAAGCAGGTGAAGAAGAAGGATCTGGCACAGATCGCCATGGCTTACGGATACATTTATGTGGCACAGATCGCCATGGGAGCAAATCCGGCACAAACGCTGAAGGCGCTTCGTGAGGCAGAGGCTTACGATGGTCCGTCCCTCATCATTGCGTATGCACCGTGTATCAATCACGGCGTGAAGGCAGGTATGAACCGGAGCATGGAGGAGATGAGACATGCGGTCCGTTCCGGATACTGGAATCTGCTTCGCTATGATCCGCGCCTTGCTGAGCAGGGTAAGAATCCGCTGATGCTCGACAGCA
Source organism: uncultured Lachnospiraceae bacterium (assembly GCA_946633495.1). Taxonomy (GTDB): domain Bacteria; phylum Bacillota; class Clostridia; order Lachnospirales; family Lachnospiraceae; genus Eubacterium_Q. The sequence goes on from CAMPAX010000079.1 coordinate 4,759, forward strand.
GCCGGCCTACCGACAGCTATCGGGATTTCCTGATGGGAGAGGTTCGTTACAATTCCCTGAAGCTCCGCTTCCCCGATGAGGCAGAAAAGCTTTTTGCAGCGGGAGAGAAGGGGGCAAAGGAACGCTTTGAAACATTGAAACAGAAGGCGAAAAACGGACAGGATGTGAAGGCTTACGGGAACGCTGATCAGAAAGGAGGAAATGCACAGTGATCAATCTGAACAAGGCAAGAACCAAAATGCCCGAGCAGGATCCCCGGGCACGAATCCGAAATTTTGATGAGGTGGCTGCCGGTTATACGGAGGAGATGGCTGTCCGCGAGGCCCTTCGGTGTCTCAAATGCCGGGAACATCCCTGTATGACCTCTGGCTGCCCCATCCATAACAATATTCCTGCATTTATCGAGAAGATCACCGAAGGTGAGTTTGAGGCGGCTTATCAGATCCTGACCGAGACCACATCTCTTCCCGCAGTCTGCGGACGGGTTTGTCCTCAGTATCTGCAGTGTGAAGGGAAATGTGTCCGAGGAGAGAAGGGACGTCCGGTAGCCATCGGCGCACTGGAGCGTTTTGTGGCAGACTGGCATAGGCACCATGCAGCAGAAGAGACGGAAGGAGCGCCGGGCGCGGCTTCGGAAGGAATCGAGGGCACAGCGGACAAAGCTGTCACCGACGCAAAGAATTCGATAAAAACAGCCGTCATCGGCTCCGGTCCGGCAGGCCTTGCCTGCGCAGGTGTTCTGGCCGAGAAAGGCTATGCGGTTACTCTGTTTGAAAAAGAAGAGATCGCCGGCGGAGTGCTGGCTTACGGAATCCCGAAGTTCCGGCTTCCGGCTGAAATCCTGGAGAAGGAACTGGACAGTCTCGTTGCGGCGGGAGTTCAGATCGAGACCGGGAAAGAACTGGGAAAGGATTTCACGCTCGCAGATCTGGAAGCCCGGGGATTCCGGGGAATCTTCATCGGAAATGGTGCGGGAGAGTCCATGCGTCTCGGGATTCCGGGGCAGGAACTGGAAGGAGTGCTTCCGGCAGCGGCATTTCTCTATGATGTAAATTGCAGGGGGATATTTCCGGATGCGGAGCATATCGCAGTGATCGGTGGCGGAAATGTGGCCATGGATGCCTGCCGGGCTGCTGTCCGTTGTCCGTCAGCGAAGAAGGTAACCGTAGTTTATCGCCGTTCCGTAGCGGAAATGCCGGCGGATCCCGCAGAGCTTGCCGAGGCGAAGGCGGAAGGGGTTGAATTCCTTTTCCTCACAGCGCCGGTGAAGGTGGTGGGAGAGAACGGTAAGGTTCAGGGGCTTCAGTGTCAGAAGATGGAGCTTACCGAGCCGGATGCATCCGGCCGGAGAAAACCGGTTCCGGTTCCCGGTTCCGAATTCGTTTTGGATACGGACTGTATCATAGAAGCCATCGGAAGCAGAAGTGATAATTCCTGCGTGGATGGAGTTGATACCACGGACCGCGGCCTCATTGTGACCGACCCGGAGACCGGAGCAACCACAAGACCCGGAGTTTATGCGGGGGGAGACACCGTCACCGGTCCGAAGACCGTTATTGCGGCCATGGGTGCCGGAAGGAAAGCCGCGGAAGCCATGGATGCATATCTTGGAAAATGATGTGGTAAAATGCCTTTGCTCCCGGCAACATACGTTGCAGATCAGGAATGGTTATGACGGATTCGATCCGGCAGACAGGGAGGAGCATGCAAATGCGTATCAAAAGTACGGACATGAGACAGAAGATCTTCGCTCACATTAAAAAGGAGTATAATGTAGAGCCGGAATATCCATGGAGTAAATTCGACACCAACGCCGTATTTCGTCATGTGGATAATAGGAAATGGTTTGCGCTGATAATGGATGTCAGCCGGGAGAAGCTGGGACTTTTGGGGGAGGAAGAGGTCCCGGTGATGAATCTGAAGATGGACGATCCCTTCTATCGGGACATGATCCTTCATGAGAAAGGGATTATCCCGGCTTACCACATGAACAAAATGCATTGGATCACGGTGCTTCTGGACGGAACGGTTTCGGAAGAGAGAGTCCTCGAGCTGCTTCACATGAGTTATCTTGCGACGGCATCGGCGAAAAAGAGCGGGAACCTTCGGGGACCGAAAGACTGGATCATACCCGCAAATCCGAAGTATTATGATGTGGTTGGTGCATTTGCCGCAGCGGAAGAGATCGAATGGAAGCAGGGAGCGGGAATACGGACGGGAGATACCGTATTTCTGTATGTTGCGGCACCAATCTCCGCCATCCTCTTTCAGTGCAAGGTCCTGGAGACGGATATTCCCTATGATTATCAGGATAAGAACCTGACGATCCGTTCGTTGATGAAGATCCGGCTCGTGAAAAGGTATCAGCCAACGGAGTTCACATTTGAGGTTTTGAAAGAGGAGTACGGGATCTATGCGATCCGCGGACCTCGCAGTGTTCCGGAGGCACTTCGACTGGATCTGAAATAAGGTGCTTTGGAAAATCCGTAAAACATGGCTTTGGTCAGTCGCTATTCCGGGAGTAAGCCATGAGATAAAAGTATCTGTATGAGAATCATTTGTATGAAAAGGGGAATGAAATTGAAAAAGAAAAGTGGAATCATCGTATTATGCCTTTGCGTGGTTTTGGCCGGATGCAGTTTCTCCGGAAGCGGCAGGGAAAGCGAGGGTACCACGATACAGCAGACGAAGATCATCGATGTCCCGGTTACCGAGACAGAGGTAAGGACAGAGCAGAACACCGAAAGCCGGGTTGTGGTTAGTCCGGATGCCCTGCAGAAAGTAACCATAGCAAGCCATTCCGTTGTGAAGGATAAGACCGGCTCAGATGCTCTTGTGATCGAATATGAGTGGACGAATAACAGCGATAAGGAAACATCCTTCATGGTCGCGTGCTCGGATACAGTGTATCAGCACGGGATCGAGTGTCCGTCCTACGGAGTGCTGGTGGATGATGTGGACAGCCAGCAGGAAACGACGGACATCAAGCCGGGAACCACCTATCATCTGAAGATCGCCTACCAGCTTCAGGATAATTCGAATGCGCTGGTTGAAGTGACCGATCTTCTGGGAAGAGAATACTATCTGGCAGAGACCATCGGTCTCGGCGGCGGAGAAGGAAATCCAGGCGGGAACGCCGGCAATGCTGCAACTACGGTAAAGATCTCGGAGATGTTCCTCAGCAAGGATTATAAAGACAGGGCAGTCCTGGTGATAAAGTATGAGTTCACAAATGGCAGCGACCGGCCCCTCGCATTCAGCTCGACATTTGAAGATAAGGTATATCAGAACGGCGTGGAGTGCAGCAGTATGGCAGTCTTCTGTGATGATGTGGACAGCAGCACCACAGTTGCCAGCATTAAACCCGGAGTGACGATCATCGTTGAAGAAGGCTATCTTCTGAACGATACGTCAGAGGTTGATATCGAGGTGAAGGAACTGTTCGGGAATAAAGTGTATCTCTCGGAGAGGCGGCCAATCAGATAACCTGTACCTACGGATAAAGGCATCAGACGGCCGATCAGATAGCCTGTACCTATGGATATAGGCAGCAGACGGCCTGGTGAATACAGAGTAAAGAAAATGGCAGTGGATTTTGTCCGCTGCCGTTTTTTGAATAATATATTTCTCTGTGACAGTTCTGTGACATATGGAGTGATATAGTTGCCTCAATGAAAACAACAACAGCGAAAAAGCTGAGACATAAACCAGTTTATCAGGAGGATAACAAAATGAAGAATGTAGTAGTAAACAACGATATGAATCTTATGATCCCCGAGGGGTTTGCAGAGATCAGCCGGGCAGATGCAGAGGCTATGACAGTTTGCAAGGGGCCTGCTCCCATGTGGAATATTTTCAATGAGGAAGAACATGTTCTGATCACAGCAAGCTGGATCAAGGCCGGATGGATCGTATCCCATCTGTACAATGCAAAGGATATGGCGAAGTCGCTTCTGAATCAGTATAAGTCGGGACTGAAGGTAGAGTCCCCGTACGCATGCACCTACAGCGATATCTCGGAGACAACCCTGGATGGCAATAAGGCTTACACATATTCCTGCACATACAGAGCACTTACTAAGAGCGGAAAGATGGTGGATATGATCCGTGAGACCGTCGTAGTAAAGATCAAGGATGTGTTCTATGTATTCCAGTCTGTATGCCGCAACGAGTTGAAAGAAGCAGGCGTTGAGTCGTTCCATATGGTTTATGACTCTGTTCAGTTTGCAGCAGCGGCTTAATTATAAACATTTCCCACTGTCATTCTGAGCGAAGCGAAGAATCTTACCGGCTATGCGAGGGTAAAGAAACTTCGGGCTCTCGCAATTCCGCTTGGTCGTGCTCAGCGCACGACATGCATGCCCCCCCTTAGGATGACATGATGATACCCTGATCTGAACGTAATATGGGAAGATTATTATAACTAATATTTCCCACACCCAAAAGGGCGTGAAACTCAGTGTTTACAATGTTTGCGGCGCAAAA
>CAMPAX010000080.1 GCA_946633495.1 uncultured Lachnospiraceae bacterium
ATCAGGCCGGGCTCGGGACCTGTCATCTCACGAAGCACCGGAGCAAAGAAAGCCGGTAGCATAAAATGCGGGACAGTGTCAGGCAGGGGCAGGAAAGAACCCCTGAAAAATAAAAAAGAAAGAAGGAATCTGTCATGGCTAATATTTTTAAGGGTACACTCGGACTGATCGGAAATACACCGCTGGTTGAGGTGGTAAACATTGAGAAGGAACTGGGTTTGGAAGCTACGGTTCTTGTGAAGCTTGAGTATTTTAATCCGGCAGGAAGCGTAAAGGATCGTATCGCCAAGGCGATGATCGAAGATGCGGAAGAAAAGGGACTTTTGAAGGAAGGCTCCGTTATCATCGAACCTACCTCCGGAAATACAGGTATCGGTCTGGCTGCCATTGCTGCAGCAAAGGGATATCGCATCATCCTGACCATGCCTGAGACCATGAGCGTTGAACGCCGTAATATTCTGAAGGCTTATGGTGCAGAGCTTGTTCTGACCGAGGGCGCAAAGGGTATGAAGGGAGCTATCGCAAAGGCGGAAGAGCTTTCGAAGGAGATTCCGGGCGGATTTATTCCCGGACAGTTTGTGAATCCTGCGAATCCGGCTGTTCATAAAGCAACCACAGGTCCGGAGATCTGGAAGGATACAGACGGCAAGGTTGATATCTTTATCGCGGGTGTAGGAACCGGCGGAACGGTAACGGGAACCGGTGAATATCTGAAGGAGCAGAATCCGAACGTGAAGGTTGTGGCTCTGGAGCCGGAAGATTCTCCGGTACTTTCCGAAGGAAGAGCAGGTGCACACAAGATCCAGGGAATCGGTGCCGGCTTCGTCCCGGATGTACTCAATACCGAGGTTTATGATGAGGTCTTCAAGGCTTCCAACGACGATGCTTTTGCAACAGCCAGGCTTCTGGCAAAGAAGGAAGGCATCTCTGTAGGTATCTCTTCAGGTGCAGCACTCTTTGGTGCGATCCAGCTGGCAAAACGTCCGGAGAATAAGGGCAAGGTCATCGTCGCACTGCTGCCGGACAGCGGAGATCGTTATTACTCTACAGCTCTGTTTACTGAGTAAAAAAACAAATACAAAGCGGATTTTTGCATACACAACCCCACGAATTGTCAACTATTGTTTATGGTATGAACGAAAATAGGGGGTTGTCATAATATCATCGCCATGATATAGTTTATCTTTGAGGGGGAAAAATAGACTGTAAATTGGGGTGGGAACAAATGAGCAGAGATGTTGATATCGCGATACGCAGGAACTATTTTGAGGATTCGATCCTGATCCTGGGTGAGTTTGACGTGCTGGGACATCATATGAATTATGTCCTTCGAGTATCCTCTTTCGGATCGCGGTCCGCCGGGGAGAACCTGCAGGTTTACTTCGGTCTTCTGGACGATACCATGAGAGATTTTACCGAGACCAGATATCTTTATTCTTTGGATAAGATCCGCGTAAGCGATGACAAACTGATGATCCGCGCAGATGACGTGGAGATTTATGAGACCGCATACGGACTCAAGACCTTTATCAAATATGATGCCGTGACATTGGATTTTATGCTCTCGAATGACGGACATAAGTCACAGTTCCGGGCGCTGGGCAAGGGCAATCTCAGTAACCGGATGGAGGGATATACTTATCCATACTGTACACTGGAAGGTACCGCACTGATCGGGACCAATTACAGTGAAGTCACCGGACAGGCATTTTATGTACGAAGATACCAGCACCATGGCGGATTCTTTGACCGGAAGTCGGGACAGACCGCAATTCTCCGAGGAGCAGAAAACGCTGAGAAGGGAATGCGTTCCCTGTATGGATTCTTTGTACTTTCCAACGGAAGGAGGGTTTTGTTTGCATCCTATGGAAATGACTGGGAGCAGGATGATTTAGTGTCTGTTTCCACGATATCCGGTGCAGAAGAACTGGAGACAACACCGATCCTGATCTCAGCTTCGGAGTTCGGAGGAGAGGTCGGTGAAGCCGGAATGGATGTAACCGTAAGGATCAAGTCTGTGGATGAAGAGGTTGTTCTGAAGACACGGCGCGATCTGATCCGAACCGTGGATGTGTCCCCTGAGAATAAAGAATTCAGTCTGTGCGATCGGTTCGCAAGAATGGGCGGGCGTTATCACGGAGAAAAGGTCAGTGGGTATGGATGTATGATCTATACCTGAGAATAACATTCAGAAAGAAGGTTCTGTCAGCTGTCTGCTGACGGAGCCTTTTCACTTCCTGATTGTTTTTTTCAGAGGTGTTATGCTATAATGAACTCTGTCTGCAATGATATGTGGGTAATGTCGAAGGAAATGGTTCCTGAGAGGCATGAGAATATGACCGGCAGATATTGGACGTAAGATTGACAAGGAGTAAATTACCGTATGGAAGCGGCATTGGAATTGTTCGGTGGGATCGGACTTTTTCTTTTCGGGATGAGCCTCATGGGTTCCTCTCTGGAGAAACTGGCCGGATCCGGCATGGGCAGAATATTGGAAAAACTGACTACCAGTAAGAAAAAAGGCGTCGGTGCCATCAAGGGATGGGGGCTGGGACTTGGCGTGACCGGAATCATTCAAAGCTCGGCAGCCACCACGATCATGCTGATCGGCTTTGTAAATGCCGGAATCATGACCCTGGCTCAGGCAATTCCCGTGGTTTTTGGTTCAAATGTGGGAAGCACTGTAACGGCCCAGATCCTTCGCCTGGGAGATCTCGGCTCAGGAAGTCTGATACTTCAGCTTCTGAAACCGTCCTCATTCGCACCAATGCTGGTGGCAGTCGGGGCGGGAATGTACATTTTCGTAAAGAAACAGAAGGTGAAGGATGTGGCGGGAATCCTGATCGGACTCGGTACATTGTTCTATGGTATGACCATGATGGAAGAGGTTTTCGCACCTCTGAAATCCAATCCGAAATTCCAGGAGTTTTTCACTTCCTTTTCAAATCCGCTGATCGGTATCCTGACGGGTCTGGTCCTTACTGCGATCATCCAGAGTTCCAGTGCCTCAGTGGGAATCCTGCAGGCTCTGTCTGCTACGGGAAGCGTGACCTATGGCATCGCCATTCCCATCATTATCGGCCAGAATATCGGTAAGTGCATGACTATCGTGATCGGCGGGATCGGAGCCAACAAAAAAGCAAAACGCGTGGCGTTATCCTACCTGCTTTTCAATATCATAGGAGCCATCGTGATCGGCAGCGTGGTTTATGCCATTTATTACACGGTGGGGATACCGGCTTTCGAGAATACGGTGAACCGCGGAAATATCGCAAATCTTCATTTGGCCTTTAATCTGATCATGAGCGTGCTTCTTTTGCCTCTTTCCAACAAAATAGCTGCGCTCACGGGAAAGATCCTCAGGGATAAGGATGAGGAACCGGCGGAGAACGAAGAGTTCCGCAGACTGGATCCCATGCTTCTTTCGACTCCCGGTATCGCTCTTTCCCAGTGCCGGCATTTGATGAAGAAGATGGGTTCCCGTATCGTAGAGAATTATAATCTCTCTTTGGGCCTTCTTGATAACTATGACCAGAAGGTGGTTGATAAGATCAATGAAAATGAGTCATTTATCGATCGCTGTGAGACGGAGATCACACGGTATGCGCTGAAGATCGATACAAAACGCCTGACGCCGGATAACCGGCTGATCCTGTCGGAGATCCTGAATTCCATCGGAGACTTCGAGCGGATCGGAGACCGCTGCATAAATATCGCATTTGCGGCGCAGGAGAAGAAAGAAAAGGGAGTAGCCTTCTCGGCAGCCGGTCTACTGGAGATCGCGGCAATCTCCGGAGCTGTGGATCAGGTGATCAATATGACATTAGACGCATTTGAGCACGATCAGGAGAAGGCGGCGCACCGCATCTTCCCGCTGTCGGAAACCATTGGAAGCCTCAGCGAGGCTATTCAGTCCCACCACGTCGAACGTCTGCAGGAGGGGGATTGCGGCGTCAACGGCGGTGTTGTGCTGTATGACCTTGTGAACAGTTTTGAAAGTATTGGAAGCCACGCTTCCAACATCGCACGTCACGTGGTAAAACGTGTGATCGGAAATGAAGCCTTTGATGATATGCATGGTGAGGTGGTGGATCCCACCAGTCCGGAATATAAAGCGATGGAGCTGTTCTATCGTGAGAAATATCTGGAACCCATCATGACAACGAAGGGCGCATCGATGCGGAAGCAGGAAACGGAAGAGAAGAATGAATCGGGCGATAAGGGTCGCGTGGAGCATTCGGGTGACAAGGGTCACGTGGAGTATTCGGGTGACAAAAGTCCTGCGGATCGCTCGGGTGACAAGTCTCCTCAGAAACGTTCAGGTGACGCGGATCCTGCGAACCGTTTGAGTGGTGCGGCTTCTTCGGCTATGAAAGCTGCGGCTGAGTCGGACAAAACATCGGAGACAGAGAAACGATCCGGAAAACGGCTTGAAAAAGAAGCCGACAGCGAGAAGACGAAGAAAAAGAAGAGCGACTCTAAGAACAAAGACCAGAAGATCAGAGAACAAAAGAATAAGGATCAGAAGGGCAAAGATCAGAAGAGCAAAGACAAAAAAGAAAAGAATCAGAAGGTAACGAAAGAGACTCCGAAAAAAGGGAAAAAAGAAGATAAAAACAAGAATAAGAAAAACCCTTAAGCAGGAAGGCGGAGTGAGGTGCAGTGGAAATGGAGCAGTATGCAGTAACAGGAATGAGTTGCGCGGCGTGTCAGAGCCGCGTAGAGAAGGCGGTCACCGGTGTTCCGGGGGTGACCGCCTGTTCTGTAAGCCTGCTTACCAATTCCATGGGCGTGGAGGGCACCGCTTCGCCGAGGGAGATCATCCGGGCGGTGGAGAAAGCCGGGTATAAAGCAACTCCAAAGAGGTCGGATCATGCACGGGAGTTCGATGATCAGGATCTTCTGGAGGATCGAGAAACTTCCATACTGAAGAGAAGACTGGTTTTGTCTTTGGGATTTCTGGTGCTGCTGATGTACATTTCCATGGGGCATAACATGTGGGATTTCCCGCTTCCGGCGTGGCTTGCGGGGAATCTCTTCGGACTCGGGATTTTGCAGCTCCTTTTCGCTGCCATGGTAATGATCGTAAACGGGAAGTTTTTTACCGGAGGATTCCGGAGTCTTTTTCACGGTTCGCCGAACATGGATACTCTGGGGGCTATGGGGGCTTCCGTGTCATTCCTATGGAGCGTGGCGGTCCTGCTCCGCATGGGGCGCATGGCCGCGGACGGAGCTTCCATGATGGAACTTATGCCGCTCTACCACGATGAGCTGTATTTTGAGTCGGCGGCGATGATCCCGGCATTGATCACGGTGGGAAAGCTTCTGGAGGCTATATCCAAAGGGCGTACAACAAATGCACTGAAAAGTCTGATGAGGCTGGCGCCGAAGACGGCCGTCCTTATCCGTGACGGGAAGGAAGTAGGCGTTCCCATTCAGGAGGTGGTCCCGGGAGATATCTTCGCTGTCCGTCCCGGAGGGGCGATCCCTGTGGATGGTGTGGTTCTGGAGGGAAGCAGTGCGGTGGATGAATCTGCCCTGACGGGGGAATCCGTGCCTGTGGATAAGGAAACAGGGTCCATCGTGAGCGCGGCAACCATTAACCGCTCCGGCTACCTGAAATGCCGTGCAACCCGGGTTGGAGAAGATACGACCTTTGGACAGATCATTCGGATGGTTTCGGATGCGGCGGCAACGAAGGCTCCCATCGCCAGAATCGCAGATAAGGTATCCGGGATCTTTGTTCCGCTGGTGATCGGCATTGCGCTTATCACGATAGTGGGCTGGCTGGTCGCCGGACAGACTATGGCATTTGCACTGGCAAGAGGTATCTCTGTGCTTGTGATCTCCTGCCCCTGTGCACTGGGGCTTGCGACGCCTGTGGCTATCATGGTCGGGAACGGTGTGGGAGCGAAGAACGGGATCCTGTTTAAAACCGGAGAAGCACTGGAGATCGCCGGAAAAATGGATGTGGTGGTTCTGGATAAGACCGGTACCGTTACAGAGGGGATGCCGAATGTGACGGAGGTGATCCCCGCCCCTGGCGTGACGGAAGAAGAACTGGTCCGAAAGGCAGCGGCTTTAGAGGCGCGAAGCGAGCATCCGCTCGCACGCGGGATCGTGGAATATTCGAAGAAAGCGGGATATGTAACCGGGAACTCGGCCAGGTACAGTTCTGAGAATTCGGAATCTCAGAATCATTCAGACGCTTCGGGGGATTTCGTATCTCAGGATCAGGCAGGCAGTTCAGATGATCCGGGGAGCGGAGAAGGGATCGGGGATTTCCGGATTTTCCCCGGAAACGGGCTTTCGGGACTTTTGGACGGCCGCAGGATCGTGGGAGGAAATGAAGCCTTTATCCGTACATACGCCGATCTCACCGAACAGGAGATGAACCTTGGAAAAAGCCTGGCGGAGGACGGAAAAACACCGCTCTTCTTTGCGGAGGACGGGAGACTGTTGGGGATTATTGCGGTTTCCGATGGGATCCGCAGGGATTCGGCAGAGGCAGTCCGGGAGCTTGGTGCTCTGGGGGCCGAGGTGGTGATGCTGACCGGTGACAATGAGAGGACTGCACAGGCCATCGCCCGGGAGGCAGGGATCTCTCATGTGGCGGCAGGGGTATTGCCGGAGGGAAAAGAGGCTGTGGTCCGTGCATTGCAGGAATCCGGCCGGGTGGCTATGGTCGGAGACGGGATCAACGATGCACCGGCGCTTACCCGTGCCAATCTGGGCATTGCCATCGGAGCCGGAACGGACGTTGCCATAGACAGCGCGGATGTGGTGCTGATGAACAGTTCTCTGTCGGATGTTTCGGCAGCGATCCGGATCAGTCGGGCAACCCTTCGAAATGTGCACCAGAATCTGTTCTGGGCATTTTTCTACAATGTGATCTGCATTCCGCTGGCAGCGGGTCTTTTTCCGTGGAAACTGAACCCCATGATCGCCGCGGCAGCCATGAGTCTGTCCAGTTTTACGGTGTGTATGAATGCGCTTCGCCTGAACCTTCTACGACCCAAAAGAACCGGAGGACAGGAGGAAAAGCCTGCCCGGGAAGACAGGACCTCGAAGGGAAAACAGAGGACCGAACAAAAGGTAGAACAGAAGATAGAAGAAATCTTAATTAAGCTGAAAGAAGAGAGGAGTTTAAAGATGACAAAGACAGTTAAGATCGACGGAATGATGTGCGGACATTGTGAGATGACGGTAAAGAAGGTTCTGGAAGCGCTGCCCTTCGTTGCGGAAGCAAAGGTAAGCCATGACAGTGGAACAGCGGTTCTTTCCTTATCCGGTGAGATGGATGAGGAGGCTGTGAAGGCTGCGGTAGAAGGAAAGGATTATACATACTGCGGATTGGAATGACCGGCGCGAAACCGTATGCAAAAACCGGCGCGAAACCGTATGCAGATACCGACGCGAAACCGCATGTAAAAAACGACGCAAGTCCGACGGAGACGGACATTTTTCTACCCGCTCCGAGGAAGGGAACAAGGCAAAAAAGCATTGTAAAAACAGGGTATAAATGGTAACATCATAGTGTGATCATATAAAGGTAGAATGGTGTCGGAGCGGTTATAAAATCCGGCACTTCGGTAAGAGATCAGGAGGTTACACTATGGGCGAGAATCGTTATAAGGGAACTAAAACAGAGCAGAATCTGAAGGCGGCCTTTGCCGGAGAATCCGAGGCACGGAATAAGTATACTTATTTTGCGTCCCGGGCGAAGAAGGACGGGTACGAACAGATTGCTGCTCTTTTTTTGAAGACAGCAGACAATGAAAAGGAACATGCAAAGCTTTGGTTCAAGGAATTAAATGGCATCGGCAGCACGGAGGAGAATCTGGAAGCCGCAGCAGACGGAGAAAATTACGAATGGACCGATATGTATGAGGGCTTTGCGAAGACCGCTGAAGAGGAAGGCTTTCCGGAGCTTGCGGAGAAGTTCCGCGGTGTGGCTGCCATCGAGAAACAGCATGAAGAGCGTTATCGCGCACTGCTGAAAAATGTGAAAGAGGGGCAGGTCTTCGAGAAGGGTGAGATTCGAATCTGGGAATGCCGGAACTGCGGACATATCGTGGTAGGAACCAGGGCTCCGGAGGTTTGTCCGGTCTGTGCGCATCCTCAGAGCTTCTTTGAGATTCACGAGGCGAATTATTGATCGGTCCCGACAGAGGATGGGAGCTTGTTTTCGGCTGACAGGACGGAATGTGGGAGTGCTTTGGAGGATTGCAGCGCACGTTGGTTTAATGTGGAATGAAATGGAGCAGTAAGATACGTCGTGCTCCGAAGTTTTAAGTTAGAAGGGTGGGTTTATGATAGCTGGAGGCGGAGATATGTCCTGGCTCATGATCTTAGTGGCGGTGGTTCCGCCGGTGATAATCATGCTGCTGATCTATGCAAAGGATAAACATGAGAAGGAACCCCCCGGGCTTTTGTTTAAGTGTGCACTGTTTGGGGCGATTTCCGTGCTTTTCAGTCTTCTTTTGGAACAGTTTACCATGGCAGTCATCCCGAAGATCACTTTCTCTTCATCATCAGTTCTCTACTATTTTGTTTTGGCATTTGTGGGAGTCGCTGCGGTGGAAGAAACCGGGAAATACCTGGCGCTTCGGCTGGCTACCTGGAGAAACCCGAATTTCAATTACACCTTTGACGGGATCGTTTATTCTGTATATGCATCTCTTGGATTCGCATTGGTGGAGAATATCGTATACGTTATCAATCATGGATTGCAAACCGGTTTGATGCGGGCCATCACTGCGATCCCGGGACATGCGTCTTTTGGTGTATACATGGGCTTCTTCTATGGCTATGCCAAGTTTTACGAGGTGGCAGGAAACAGGAATAAGATGCGGATCAATCTCTGGCTTGGATGGCTGACGGCAGTGCTCCTGCATGGATTCTATGATTTCCTTGCGTTTAACTCTCGGGAGACGACCATGGTTCTCTTCTTTGTATTTATCGTAGTGGTAGATATTGTCGTGATCTTTCAGATATTTCGTTCCGCGAAGAACGATACCCCGATCTATCGGACGTATCAGCAGCCGCCCTACCAGATGCAGTTCCGGCAGGTATATCAAAATCCGTGTTATGTGCAGCCGGCACAGGGAACCTACCGGGCACCGACTTACCTGCAGCAGCAGTATGGCATGTATCCGCCGGTGAATCCGTATGTACAGCCGGGAGCCGGAATGGGCAGGGTAAATCCTTACTCACAGCCGGGAGC
>CAMPAX010000081.1 GCA_946633495.1 uncultured Lachnospiraceae bacterium
GCTCTGCCCGCTCCCAGGTGGACATTCCCTCTAAATTCACCACTCCGTATTCCGTCACGATAAAATACACCTCACTTCTCGGCGAGGTGATGATATCGCCGTCAAACTGCGGACGGATCCGGGAATGAACCGTTCCGTCCTCCTTGTCGTGATAGGTAGATTTCATACAGATAAATGCTTTCCCGCCCCGGGAAGCGGATGCTCCCGCGAGGAAATCCAGCTGTCCTCCGGTGCCGCTGATCTGACGGGCACCGGCGCTTTCCGCCGCCACCTGTCCATAGAGATCCACGGCTACGCAGCTGTTGATGGATACCATATTATCAATCTGTGCGATGGTAAAGGGACGGTTCACATACTCCAGCGGATAAGCCGCCACCCCAGGATTATCGTCCAGCCATTCATAAAGCTCCGAGGAACCCACGGCACAGCCGAAGACGCCCTTTCCGCGGTCGATACTCTTCTTCCGATTCGTGAGCTTCCCTGCGCGATGAAGGGAAAGAAAAGCGTCGGTACAAAGCTCCGTATGCATTCCCAGATCCTGGATCTCCGTCTCGGCAATGATCTCACCCACCGCATTCGGCACACTGCCGATTCCCAGCTGAAGCGTTGCGCCATCCACGATATAGGGAATGATATGACCGGCGATCTTCCGGTCTGTCTCCGTGGTCCGGATCGGAAGCAGGTTGGTAAAGGGTTCATGATTTCCCTCCACAACGTAATCCACTTCGGAAATGTGGATGCACTCATCGTACCCGCCATGAATCTTCGGCATATTTTCGTTCACTTCCACGATCACGATGTCCGCCTTCCGACAGATCGGACCCGCCACCCCTGTATTTACGGAAAAATTAAAATATCCGTGTTTATCCATGGGAGACACGCTGACCATAACCACGTTTACCTTGATAAAGAATTCATAGTAAGCCGCGTTATTATGAAAGACCATGGGGATATAGTAGCAAAGTCCCCGGTCACAGAGCTTCCGTTCGTACGGAGAGCAATGCCAGCTATGATAGACAAAATGCTCCTGCGTCTCATCACATTCCGCCACGTGAATGGGACCCTCGATCAGATTGCCCCGGATCTTCACATCCGTCAGTTCGTCCCTTCGTCGGCTGAGTGCTTCATCCAAAAGTACCGGTTTCCCGAGGGAGCTGGTATAATCCACCCAGTCTCCGCTCTTAACCACTGCAGCCGCCTCCTCCGGCGTGCGGAGTTTTTTCTCATATTCAAATGTGTAATCTTTTAACATATTGAACCCCTCGCACTATGCTTTTCGAATCATCCCCGTACTCTCCGATCATCCGGTCCAACCTGTATGTGGAATACGGCTTATCCTGCCACATGGGAGATCAGGATCTCCACCCCGATCCCGATAAGGATGATTCCTCCTATGATGGAAGCATGTCGATTCAGCTTCGTCCCTACCTTCACTCCAAGAGCCAGTCCTGCCCGGCAGATCAGAAAGGTTATCGCTCCGATGATCAGTGCCGCAAGGATGGCTGTAACGATCGTATAATCCGCAATGGTGAACCCTACGGACAGCGCATCGATGGAAGTTGCAATCCCCTGCACTACAAGCACTCCGGGAGTCAGTCTGTGCTTTGTCAGTTCCGACCGGTCGTTTCCGGAATTCGTGATCCCTTCCAGAACCATCTTCCCGCCGATCAAAAAGAGCAGAACAAATGCGACCCACGGGATCCACCCCTCCGCCTGTTTGATCAGCTGCAGTAAAGTATGTACCAATACCCAGCCCAACAGCGGCATCAGTGTCTGGAAACCGGCAAAGACACCGGCGATCTTCATTTTCTTTATGGAGGACATTCCCGGTTCATGCATTCCGTTCACCACAGATACCGAGAATGCATCCATGGCCAATCCACCTCCAAGAAGTACACTGTTTACGATAAATCTGACTATGTCCACTGGTTCTTACCTCTCCGTCTGTATCTTATGTCCTGTCCGCCGGCAGCACCAAACCGTTTTTTCCGGTTCCGGCACCCTCAAACCGCCATTCCCGGTACTGTCAGCCCCGATATTCATTCTCATATGACGCCCAGTAACTGCCGATTTGCTCCTCACTCAGTGCCTCCCCGATGGCGATCAGCACCGGCTGTCCCACCGGACTGGGCCGAACCTCCGTCTTCTCACGGGTTGCGTTGATCTCAAGCCACGGGGCGTCCTCCCTCCTTTCATCGGCAGTACGGACCTCCGATAACGAGGAGTCCAAATCCCTGTTCCTGACAAATCCCTTGATCCGTGACAGCCTGCCGCAGGCAGGATCCGAGAAGATCCTCTGCATGAGATGAGAGACAGATCCCTCCGGCAGCTCCGGATGAAAGAAGAAGACGGATCTGAATCCGCCCTCGGCAAGAACCGTCTGTTTCACATAGGGATAGTCCCGGTTTCCGGCCGCCATCAACCGGTCAAAATCCTCCGGCCGGAATCCTTCCTTCGGCTTTCTGATCATCTCTGCTTCCGAAAGTTTTCTGTTGCATCCAACCTCTGCCAGACAGGCGTTCAGATACTCCGTCACCTGCCATAGATCTGCATCCGTCAGCTCTTCTGACTTGCTGCAGATCACGCACCCGGCCTTCGTCAGTTCCTCCGCAAGAACATACCGTTCTTCCGGAGAGTTTGTACGAAGAAGCATGGCCGGTGCATCCACGATGGCGATCACATTTTCAGACTTCATCAGATGCTCCAGCGGTTCCTCGTACAGAAGATCCATGAACTCATCCACATCGAAGATCCCGGAAGGCTCCACCAGAACCCGGTCAAAACGATCGATCCCCATTGCGATCAGCTTCGTTTTCAGCCGCCTCCTGTGGCAGTCCGGATCCCCGCCGATGACCATTTCCAGGCGGCACTTATCTCCCAGCTCCTTCTGCAAAAGCAGAAGATCCACGTTGATGGCGCCGTAATCATTCTCTATTATCCCGATCCTCTCACCTCGTCGGATCAGCTCTTTGGCATATTCCAGAAGAAATGTTGTCTTGCCGGCTCCTAAAAATCCGGTCACCAGATCCACCTTCGTCATATATGAACCTCTATCTAAGTAATGCCTGAGGTAAAAGTCATTTTGCCCCTGTCTCAACGGATCTATCAGACGGACATCATCGCATTTTTCGAATCCTACCGGGTCATAAATACCAGCCCGATGGTTCCTTCTCCGAAGAAGCATGCGATGGTTACCGATGCCTGCTGGAAGATCACCTGATTGAAATGGATCCGCCCTGCAAGTTCTCCTCGGATAAAATCCCGGTCTTCCATGGTGATCCCGGAATAAAGAACGATCACCATGCTCTTGTCGATCTCTTCGGTCACATCCAGGGTCTCCTTGATGTAGGATCTCCAGGACCGTTCCATGGAACCATGACAGGATTTTCCGGCAACTGTTTTACCCTTCTTCACCTTAATGGTGGGGTGTGACAAAAATGCCCGGGTGATGTAAGCCACCCTTTTGCTTACGGTGTTGGAGCGCGCCAGGTAATCCAGATTCCGGATGATAAAGCTGGTATGGATCTTCTCCCTCTGTTTCTTCAACGTTGCCAGGATCTCCACGGCGCTCTTTCCCTCTTCTGCCAGGTGGCTTGCCATTAAGGTCAGCATTCCCACGCCGCCGGACAGCTGCCAGGAATCCACAACGGAAACATTGTCAAAGGCCCTCGCCGCTTCCACCGCAGCAGGATACGCCGTCCCCTCCAGAAGCGAAGACGATGATATATGGATCACGTGATTTGCACGTTCCAGCTGTTTTGCATAAAAGAGTTCATAGGTTTCCGCCGACGGGGTAACAACCGTCGCGGTCCTGGTCTCATCCCTCATATAGGCAAGGAATCCTTTGGTCTCGATATCCACGCCATCCCGGAACATGCCTTCGCTGGTTTTCACACTGTGCGGAAGGATCACGATATGATGCTGCTCGATCAGATTCTTCGGAAGATCCGCAACACTTTCCGTAGTGACCACAACTGCCGCCTTCTTCCGGCGGTTGTTGATCCACTGCATGCTCTCCTCCAGTACGTCCTTCTTGGCTTTTGTAAAATGCACCAGTTCTTTGGGAAGCAGCCGTCCCAGCTCATTCTCCAATGCTTCACCGGAGATTGGCTTCGTCAGATAACCGTCAAAGCCCTCTTTCTGATAAAGCTCCTTATTCTCACTGCCTGCATTTGCCGTAAATGCCACCACCTTTGCTTCCTTGCAAAGACCTCCGGTCTGGGAACGCAGCTTATGCAGGCACTCGATACCGTCCATTTCCGGCATCATGTGATCCATAAAGATCACCTGATATTCCGTTGCCAGGGTTTTCATCAGTGCATCCGCACCGCTGGTGACCGTCTCCAGCTGGACCTTCGTATCCCTTAGAAGCTTGGTCACTACCAACAGGTTGGAAGCATTGTCATCCACCACCAGCACCCGGGCATCCGGCGCCGTAAAGCTCTGATGATAGACCACCCGCTCCTTCATCTTCTGCCGCTTATCCATATCCAGATCGCCGATGGCTTCCGAATTCACCACCTTCTGGGGGATTTCCACCACAAATGTGGATCCCCGTGTATAGATGCTGTTCACGGTTATGGTTCCATCCATCAGATCCACCAGCCGCTTTACGATGGAAAGCCCGAGTCCGGTTCCTTCGATGTATCGGTTCTTCTCTTCATCCACCCGGCGAAATGCCGAGAAGAGATAGGGGATGCTTTCTTTCCGGATTCCCATACCCGTATCCGACACGGTATAGATCATCCGAACGGTCTCCTTGTCGATCTTCTCGCACTGAATGGACAGACTGACCGAACCGTTCGTCGTGTATTTGATGGCGTTGTTCAGAAGGTTGATCAGGATCTGCTTGATGCGGATCTCATCTCCGTACAGTTCTGACGGAACATCCGGAGCTACACTGGTATGGAACAGGAGTCCTTTCTCTTTCGCCTTCAGCCAGTGCATCCCCACGATCCCGGACAGCATGTCGCCGGTCCGATAGGTCACGGGAGTCACATCCAGCTGTCCCGCCTGGATCTTGGACATGTCAAGAATATCGTTGATGGTATGCAGGAGCATCTTGCTGGCATCCTGTATATTTGCCGCATCCTCCGCCACTTCATCGGAAATGTCTTCGCGAAGGATCATTTCATTCAGACCGATAATGGTATTGATGGGGGTCCGGATCTCATGGCTCATGCTGGAGAAGAAGCGGTTCTGGGCTGCGCTCATCTCCTGGATCTCTTTCTTCTGCTCCTCGGTCTTCTGGATCAGATCCGCATGTACTTTACCGACAAAGCGAAGCATCATAACGATCAGCGTGGTCACCATGAGCAGCGCCGTACCCACATCCACATATTCCGTGGCTCTGGAATGGAAGCCCTCCAGAGACGGATGCGTGAAGGTCAGGATAAAGCAGGACACACCCACGATGGCATCGGAGATCAGAAGGAACCACATATAGGGCCCGGAAAGCGTAAGTGTGATGAACAGCGTACAGAACAGGAACCAAAGGGGAGTTCCGCTGTAAACGCCTCCGAAGGTGAAAAACATAATGGGAAGCAAGGCAAATACCATCAGTGTTCCGGTGATCCTTGCTCCGATAAAAACCTTATCATGCTTCAGGGACAGGATTACGATCATACCGAAGACTATAAGAGCGCTTGTCATGATCAGAAGCTCCAGCCTGGTTGCACCGATGATCAGCCGGATCACCAATGCAACAATGATCGCCAATAAGGCCACCGAAGCAATGAGGATAAACATCCGCTCTTTGATGGGATAGTTCGGATTATTCAGCATGTCCTTCCATTTTTTAAATGTCATATGGCATTTCCCCGTTTTTTATCTCTATTCCCCTTTTTTCGCAGGACCGAACTCCAACACATCGTCATCCGCTTCTTCCGCGGTTTCCTCCGCCGGGCCGAACTCCAGCACGTCGTCATCCGCTTCTTCCGCGGTTTCCTCCGCCGGGCCGAACTCCAACACGTCGTCATCCGCTTCTTCCGCGGTTTCCTCCGCCGGGCCGAACTCCAGTACATCGTCATCCGCTTCTTCCGCGGTTGGTTCAGGCATCCCCAGCAGGCGGCGGATCAGCGCAGCCAGCTCTCCGTAGGCGGTAAACATAGCCTCGTCATGCCGGTGAATAAACTCCAGATCCTCACGCTTTCCGGCGTCTTCCAGCGCCTTTGCCGCTTCGGACAGCGCTGCATCACCTATGGTCTTTGCGTTGCTCTTGATGGCATGTACCAAAATGGTATAGCCCTTGCAGTCATTACTCTTCAGGAATTTTGCGCATTCCGTACGTTTCCTGGGTTCCTCCTCCGCAAATTGCTTCAGAAGTACCCGGTAAAGATCCGTATCCTCCTGACAGTAAAAGAGTCCCTGCTTCACGTCCAGTCCGCGTTCGGAAAGCACGGTAAAGATATTTTTATCACTTCCGTCACATGAGTCTTTATCGCCAAAGCCTTGGGAAGCATACCCGGAAGCCTCCGTGCCCGACGCTTCCGAACCGGTCGCTTCGGTCTTCGAAGCAGCGGAACCTGCCGTCTTTGAACCGGAAGTTCCGGCAGGATCATTTCCGGATACCTCCCGATACGTAACCAGATTATCCGGCATCACACGCTTCAGTACGCGTTCCAGTTCCAGACGGTCGATGGGTTTCGATACAAATGCGTCAAATCCTTCTGCCAGGAACATTTCCCTTGCGGAACTGATGGCATTTGCGGTAAGCGCAACGATGGGGAAGGTCTGTCCTCTGCGGCCGGCCTCCCGGCGGATCCTTCTCATGGCTTCCACTCCATCCATCCCCGGCATCATATGATCCATAAATACGATATCAAATTCCTCTTTACCGCATCGCTCGATGGCCTCATGGCCGGAAGCCGCAGTAACCACCGTCATGCCATACCGGCTGAACATACTTGCAGCCACCGTCAGATTCATGGGTTCATCGTCCACAACCAGAGCCCGTACCTCCGGAAGATAGAGGGCTCCCATATGTTCACCCGGCGCACCGCTGCCGGAATTCAGGATCCCCACAACCGGGAAGCAGAAGAACGGCTTCGGAAGAAGACGGATGCCCGGCTCATCCACAAGCGTGGATTCCCGTCCAACCACAACAAAGACCGCGATCCTTTTCGCAACATCCTGCAGATATTCCCGTTCCTCCAAATATTCCTCTTCTCCCACAAAAAGATGCGTGAGATGGATACTCTTTGAGAGCTCCTTCAGATTCTTTCCGCTGTCCACCCGGTGGATCGCGGTATGAAGCCCCTGAACCATGTGCCTCAGCATGGAATCGTAGAACACACGGACATTCGGATTCGGCAGCTTATCCACCCGAAGAAATGCACCAAGGCACAGATCCTCTTTATTGCGTACGGACATGCATTCGCTGTCATCCACAACCTCCTGAGGCAGGCTGACACGTACTTTTGTTCCCTTGCCCTTTTCGCTTTCCACAGCGCAGAAACCATTCATGGCGCTGACAAACCCTGACACAATGGCAAGCCCCAGTCCAAGTCCGCTGGAAGAACGGGTCCGGCTGGAATCCGACTGATAAAAGCGGTCAAAGACGCGGTCCAGTTCCACCTCCGTCATACCTACGCCGGTGTCCTCCACTTCAATACAAAGATTCACACCGTAGCTTTGACGGGTTGCCGTAATGCGAAGAAGCACGCCGCCCTCTTTTGTGTATTTCAGTCCGTTCAGCACCAGATGCCACAGGATCTTTTTCAGTTTTGACACATCGGTCCGCATGACCGCCGGGACCGAAGCATCCACATCGATCACAAATTCCAGATTCTCCGGGAGATACGGAGTTATCCCCACCGAGAGATCATTCAGTACGGAGGAGATCATATAATTCTCATTGTTAATGGCGATCTTCTTCATGTCGATCTCGGAATAATCCAGGATATCGCTGACCTGTTCGGCCACACGTTTTCCTGCTTCCTCGATGGACTGCAGGGTACGCTTCATCTCCGGATCCTCTGTCTTCTCCATACAGACATCCGTAAGTCCGATGACTGCATTGATGGGAGTACGGATCTCATGAGACACATTTGCAAGGAAGTCACTGGTGCTCCGATTCTCCGCCTCCATAGCCTCGATCTGCCTGGAAAAAAGCTGATCGGCCCGATTCAGGCCGGACACCAGTTTCTCCGACACCAGTCCTGCCATGACCACCATGATAAAATGCCATGTGGTCCGGATCGCATCCGAGGTATTCATCACCAGCTTTCCGGCAGAATTCAGCTCCAGGATATGATAGACCATGCCAAAGATCCCGACGCCCAGACAGATTCGCGTCAGCTTCTTCTCCTGTGTCATACAGAAAATGATGATCCCGGTGATCACGACCGGTGTGGAATCGTAAATGGTATCAATGTTTACACTGTAATAGAAAATCTCCGTGATCAGAATCACGCCGTAAATGTGGATCCGCGCTTTCTCGCCCGGTTTTTCCAGAACATGCATGATGATAACGGCAAGAAAGCCCGCTGCCAGAATCGGCACGGGCCATTTCTCCCAATGCAGAAGCACGTTCATCAGAATGAGGATGAGCGTGAACAGCATCAGTGTGATCACAAGCGAGATATTCGCCAGGGTTCGGATCTGATTGTCATAACGTTCTTCATTCATGCGGGCTGTCCCCCGGTTTCACCCTCAGGAATCTCCGAGAAGAAGATTTCGTACCCGACTAAGAGTTCTGTCGGATGCGCCTCCATCCATTTGCTGATCACATTTTTCACCACAGTTTCAAAGGAATCCTTGTGCATATCCATCAGAACCACAAAATACTGGTTCTTCTTATAACGCATGAAAATGTCTGACTTCCGAAGGGTTTCCCGAATATGGATCGCAAACTGATCGCAAAGCTCGGAATATTGCTCCTGGTCGATCCCTGATTCGCTTTTCGTCAGTGTCAGGAGAACATTTCCTATGGATCTGTGATTTCGGACGATGTAACGCATTATATAACGGTACACATAGGGAAATGAATCCTTGTCCACCTGCAGTGCAGTGTTGGGAATGGATCGCTCCGAAAGCACAGCCATGATGGAGGCGATATCCGCTTCCTGTCCAACGGATTCCTCTTCTGTCTCATCTTCCTTGTACAGTTTGGAGCCGTGCTTCCCGTTCTGCTTTACGATATAAAGCATTTTATCCGTCTTCCGAAGCAGCTCTTCATAATCCCTTCCATGCTCGGGAACCAGGATTCCTCCCACCGACGCA
>CAMPAX010000082.1 GCA_946633495.1 uncultured Lachnospiraceae bacterium
CGTGACACCCCGATGTCCGGCGTGACACCCCGATGTCCGGCGTGACACCCCGATGCCCGGCGTGGCACCCCTATGTCCGAAGAGACATTTCCCCGGGGCTTCACCGGCTGCAGGGGACAAAATCGGAGAACATAAGAACAAGAAAACATAGGGACAGGAAACGGAGGCGTATATGACGAAAAAGGAACGTGCCCTGCGCGTGACCGAGGCACTGAATCGCAAATACGGTACGGAAATGTTCACATACCTGCATTTCGAAACTCCGTGGCAGCTGCTCTTTGCCACGATCCTGTCGGCTCAATGCACCGATGACCGCGTGAACATAGTTACGAAGGAGCTTTATCGGAAGTATCGAACCATAAAGGATTTTGCCGAGGCGGATCTTGCGGAACTGGAACGGGATATATATTCCACCGGTTTTTACAAGAATAAGGCAAAGAATCTGAAGGCCTGTGCACAGGCGCTGCTGGATCGGTACGACGGAGAGGTGCCGTCGGATATCGATGAACTGACCTCACTTCCGGGGGTGGGACGGAAAACGGCCAATGTGGTCCGGGGAAATATTTTCCACATCGATTCCATCGTGGTGGATACCCATGTGAAGCGGGTGTCCCGGCTGCTGGGGCTGACGAAGGAGACAGATCCCACCAAGGTGGAGTTTGATCTGATGAAGATCCTGCCCAAAGAGCAGTGGACACTCTACAATGTTCAGGCCATAGCCGTAGGACGGACCTGGTGTGTCTCCGGAAGACCGAAGTGTGAAACCTGTATCCTGAGAGAGTGCTGCAAGACTGCGGGAAACTGATATCTGAAAGGGATTTGCTGCGCAAAGCCGTAGGATTCTTCGCTTCGCTCAGAATGACAAGTGGGAAGCTTTTTTATTTGCAGACCCTTTGTAAGACAAAATCACGAAAAAGCGGAGTCATCTGTTTCGGACACGGGCACATTTCCGGTATTCTGTGAAGTATCCTTTAAAATGTTTGACAAGTGTCTTCGAAACGTGTAGAACATAACATAAATGAAGCTATCATAATAAGCAGATCATAGTTGTATATAACAATAATTACGGAGGAATCGGATCATGGTTGATTTCAGCAAGAAGAGAAAGAAAAGTACAAGGATCATCGCAGCAGTCATCTGCATTCTGCTGGTGGCAGGTATGGTGATCGGACTGCTGGTAACTGCATTCTAAGAAACTGCATTCTAAGAAACTGCATTTTAGAAACCGCATTTTAAGAAACCGCATTCTAAGAAATTACATTCTGAGAAACTGCATTTTCCGGGAACGATGTATCCCGGAATAACAAGATCCCACACCGGTGGATCAGGATCCGGCCGGTGCCTTAAGGATCAGAAAAGAGATGTGAGAATGAAAAGAAAAGGAAGAATATGGATCACGGCGCTGCTTGTGGCTGCATTTCTCCTGATCTACGTTCCGATGCCGGCTCATGCGGAGACGGAATCCGGTAATGGTACGCTTACGGCAGGCGGAAATGCTGCCGGAGATACCGCTTCGGAACTGAAGATCCAGAGCCATATCTTTGCGGATGGCATGAGCATCAGCGATTTTACGGCGGAGGAAGCGAAGCAGGAGCTTCAGACCCGTGAGGATTCTCTGAAGGATGTTAAGGTAAGGATGACCAGTGAGTACGGAGACGTGGAGGCCACTTTGGGAGAACTTGGGTTCTTCGGGGATGTGGACGGCGTGGTCCGGGAAGCCATCGGCTACGGGAATTCCGGTTCAATCCTGAAGCGGTACCGGGAGCAGCATTCCGATGAGGATGTGAAGCTCAGTGTACGCAGAACGGTCAGCAATGCCCGGGTGAAGAGCCTGGTCAATGAAGAACTGAAAAAGGTGTTTGATGGTTCCGAGAACGCACAGCTGATCAAGAAGAGCAAGACGGAGGTCACAGTGATCCCCGGCAATTCCAGCGTCCGGCTGGATGCGGAGGCTACCACCAAAGCGATCGATACCGTGCTTTCCGACGGATGGGATCATGAGGACGTGGTGATTCCGCTGGTGATCGTAGATAACGACAATGAGCAGACAGAGGCACTGTCCTACATTACGGATCTTTTAGGAACCTATACGACGGAATTTGGGTTAAGTGATACGGGACGGAATCAGAATATCGCCCGTGCCTCGGAGCTGATGAACGGAAAGGTAGTATATCCGGGAGAAGAGGTTTCCACCTACTATACGATAGATCCGATCGAGGATTATAACGGATATGCCATGGCGGGCGTTTTCGTAAATGATGAGGTGGTTCCGGGGATCGGCGGCGGTGTCTGCCAGATGTCCACCACCCTCTACAACGCGCTGCTCTGGGCAGAGATCGAGATCGTGAAGCGTGATTATCACGGACTTCCGGTATCCTATGTTCCGCTGTCCTATGATGCGACCATGGCCGGCGGTTATCTCGACCTGATCTTCCGGAACAATCTGGAATATCCCATTTATATCGAGATCGACTGCAATACGGAAGAAGGTTATATCACCGCAAATATTTACGGACATGAGTATCGTGATCCGCGGCGTACCATATCCTTCGACAATAATATCGTGGAGAAGATCGATCCGCCGGAGGATGTGGTGGAGATCGATCCGAACATGGAACCCGGAACGGAAGAGGTTACGGGAAAGCAGAGAACCGGATACCGGACAGAGCTTTGGAAATATGTCTACTATGACGGTGAATTGCAGGACAGTGTGCTGATCAACAAGAGCGTTTACAGCGCAACGTCCAGAAAAATCAGGAAGGGTCCGGAGCCGGAATCCAGTGAAGCTACGGAAGCTACGGAGGCTACCGAGGATACGGAGGCGCCGGAGAATCCTGAAAATCCGGAGAATCCCGAGAACCCGGAGAATCCGGAAAACCCGGAGAATCCCGAGAATCCGGAGAACCCTGAAAATCCGGAGAATCCGGAAAATCCGGAAAATCCCGAAAACCCGGAGAATCCGGAAGACGTTCAGGTGATCGAAGGGGGAGATATTCCGGAATAAAGCCGGATGGAAGGTAAGGTTTGGAACGAAGCGGGAAATGCCTTATGCTCCCGGCATTATAGAATGTTTCCGAACGAAAAATATCGGTTTGACAATGAAACAGGAAGCTCAAAAAAATAATACGGTTCACCGTTTTCAACCTGCCGGCGGAAGAGTTCTTACGCAAAGCGTTCTGAAACATATTCCCCGAAGGAAGGGCGGTGTTTGGGAGGGGGCTGCGATCGGTTTCGACGCAGCCGTCTTTCAGAATGGGGAGATTACAGAGGCTCAGGCCATCGGTGCCGAGCCCACATCACGTTTCCCGGAAGCATATCCGCTATCAGCCGGGGAGGCGGCCTGGATCACGGCAGAAAACCAGCTGGCGACACAGGGAATCTTTGCAGCCCTGGATCCGGGAACAACTGCCCGGTCAAGGGGAACGGTTACTACTGCCCAGATACTTCTTGTGGCGGGAATGTCCTGCCCGGAAAGCCGGATCCGCCGGGAGATGCAGCGGCTGACGCAGTTATCTTTGAAGCGGGAATGTCCCATCGTCGGTGGAAATACGGTTTACTTTGGTGACGGAGAGGACTGCCTGGTGCAGGTATTGCTGACAGGACGGCTGAATGATGCTCCGGGGCGTGGGATCAATGCAGGGGAACCGCATTTGATTCCCCGGAAAATGCAGCCCGGGGACAGGGTTTATTTTTTAGGAGAGGTCGGATGCCTCGGTGCGGATATTCTGGCCAGGACCGGCAGAGAGGCGCTTCGAAAGAGGTTTTCGGACAGCTATATCGATACCATGGAGTATGAGCCCTCGGATTTTTCCGTGAATCTGCTGGCGTCTATGGCTTTGGAAGCAGGTGCGGTATTTCTTCACGATGTTTCCAACGGCGGCGTACACGCGGCCCTTTATCAGATGGCAGAGGCAATAGGCTGCGGGATCCGGGTACGGCACGAGGGGCTTACGATCCGACAGAGCGTGATCGAGCTCTGTGAGGAACTGAACATCAACCCTTATCAGCTGCTTGGGACCGGAGGACTTTTGGCGGCGGTACCGGAGGATGGGATAGAAGCATTTGAAAGCAGGATCCCGGATGTTATCCCGTGCGGTGAGCTTACGAAGGAAAAAGCGAGGGTTGTTACCGCGGAAAGCTTCCACATGGAGCGGTATCTGAATCTTCCGGACAAAGATGCACTTGATATAGCACTTTCATTTCGTTATGATTCATTATGATGATTCAGCACATTGCAAACGTAACATGCATGCTTTGGATCATCAGCCGGTGGCAAAATATCATTTGCCTGCGGCAGACAATACGCTTGAAGTTATCAAATGGTCCGATCGGACCCGAAAACAGGGGAGGAACAGAATTATGAAAGAAGAGATTTTAAAAATCCTTGAAAAGAACAGCCGCCTTACTGCGGCGGACATAGCCGCCATGATCGGCGCCTCCGAAGAGGAAGTTGCAGCCGCCATCGCAGAGATGGAGAAGGAGAAGATCATTTGCGGATACAGTGCCGTGATCAACTGGGAGAAGGCAAATGACGAGAAGGTGATGGCACAGATCGGCGTGAAGATCTCACCGGTACGCGGAGAGGGATTTGACCGCATTGCCGAGCGGATCAGTCGGTTCGAAGAAGTGGATTCTGTCTATCTGATGTCCGGCGCAAGCTATGATCTGATCCTCACAATTGAAGGTGAATCCATGAAGGATATCTCTCATTTCGTATATGAGAAGATTGCCCCGATGGAGACGGTTCTTTCCACATCTACGTTTTTTGTTCTGAAGAAATATAAGGAGCACAATGTGCTTTTCAATGAAACACGGGATACGGACGAAAGAATCCAGATCATGCCGTAGTCATACGGAGAAACCGGCGAAAGAGAGGATAACCATGAAACCATTAAATCAGACTGTATTGGATATGAAACCCTCGGGAATCCGTAAATTTTTTGACATCGTAAGTGAGATGCCGCATGCGATCTCGCTGGGTGTTGGTGAACCGGACTTTGATACCCCCTGGCATGTCTGCGATGAAGGCATATATACTTTAGAGAAGGGCCGGACCTTCTATACCTCGAACTCCGGTCTGATGGAGCTCCGTGAGGAGATCTGCAAACTCTATGCGGCAAAATACGGGGTGCACAGGGATCCCGCAAAGGAGGCGTTGATCACTGTCGGCGGAAGTGAGGGAATCGACCTTGCGCTTCGTGCACTGGTTTCTCCGGGAGACGAGGTGATCATTCCGGAGCCAAGCTATGTCAGTTATGTGCCCTGTGTGGCGCTGGCAGGCGGGGTGCCGGTAACGCTGGCGCTGAAGAATGAGAATCAGTTTAAACTGACGGCAGAGGAACTGGAGAGTGCCATTACCGAGAAGACCAAGGCATTGGTGCTGTCTTTCCCCAACAACCCCACCGGGGCGATCATGACGAAGGAAGAATTAAAGCCCATCGCAGAACTTGCGGTAAAGCATGATATCTATGTGATCTCCGATGAAATTTACAGTGAGCTTACCTATGGTGGGGAACCCCATGCATCCATCGCGGCGCTTCCCGGGATGGAGGATCGGACGATCGTGATCAACGGTTTCTCCAAAGCTTATGCCATGACCGGCTGGAGACTGGGCTATGCCCTTGCGCCGCAAGTGATCACCAGGGAAATGACAAAGATCCATCAGTTCTGCATCATGTGTGCACCTACCACCAGCCAGTATGCGGCCATAGAAGCAGTCCGGAACGGTGAGAAGGATATCCGGAATATGAGAGAGTCCTATGATAAGCGGAGACATTTCCTCCTGAAACAGTTTGAGATCATGGGTCTTCCCTGCTTTGAGCCGAAGGGCGCGTTCTACATGTTCCCCTGCATCAGGGAGTTCGGCATGACCAGTGATGATTTCTGCACGACTTTACTGAAGGAAGAAGAGCTGGCAGTGGTGCCCGGGTCCGCATTTGGTGACTGCGGAGAAGGATTTGTCCGCATCTCCTATGCATATTCCATCGATCAGTTGAGAGAGGCTATGGACCGGATGGGACGGTTTATACGGAAAAGACGTGGATAAAGCTATGTTGAATATTGTTCTATATGAACCCGAGATCCCGGAGAATACAGCCAATATCGGACGTACCTGTGTGGTTACGGGCGCCAGGCTGCATCTGATCGAGCCGTTGGGATTTCAATTAACCAGGCAAAAGATAAGAAGAGCCGGTCTCGATTATTGGGACCGGCTCAATGTTACGCGGTATATGGATTATAATGACTTTCTGATGCAAAATCCGGAGGCGGATGCCGGGATGTTTTATGCCACGACGAAAGCAAAATACCGGTACTGTGATGTGCATTTCACGGAGAATTGTTATATCATGTTCGGGAAAGAGAGTGCCGGGATCCCGGAGGAGATACTGGTTCAGCATCCGGAGGAATGCATCCGGATCCCCATGATGCCGGAGGAACGGTCACTGAATCTGGCAAATTCCGTATCCATCGTGCTGTACGAGGCGCTTCGCCAGCTGGATTTCCCGGGACTGGAGTATGAGGGGAAACTACATAGACTGTCATGGGATGCATAAGGAGCTGTAGTTTATAGTAAAAGAGGACACCGACTTGAATAAACGAACAATACGCGTACTTGAATTTGAAAAGATCCTGGAGATGCTGTCCCGGCATGCCACTTCTCCGGGAGCGAAGAAACGCTGTCTTCGGCTGGTTCCGAAGAAGGATCTGACAGAGATCACCCAGCTTCAGGCGGAGACCAGAGACGCATCCCGGCGTTGGGAAGAATATGGCGCAGTGGGTTTCTCCGGCGTTCGTGAGCTGGCGGAACAGCTGCGGCTTCTGGAAATGGGATCGCCTCTGAATCAGAGGGAGCTGCTTGATATAGCGGCCTTGCTTGAAACCGCAGATCAGGTGCAAAGCTACGGTGCCCGAAGAGAGGCACAGGAGCCGGATTCCCTCACGGACCGTTTTGCCAGCCTGCTTCCTGTTCGGGATGTGTCTACGGAGATCAGGCGCTGCATCCTGTCGGAAGAGGATATGGCAGATGACGCCTCCACCAATCTGAAAAAGATCCGAAAGGAGATCCAGAGCTGCGGAAGCCAGCTGCATCAGCAGCTGGAAAAGATCGTGAAGCGCGAGGCGGATAAGGGGACTTTGATGGATGCGCTGATCACCATGCGCGGAGGCCGGTACTGTATTCCGGTGAAATCAGAATACCGGGCGAAATTCCCGGGGATGATCCATGATCAGTCTCAGACCGGAAATACGGTCTTCATAGAGCCCATGGAGATCGTAAATCTGAACAACCGGATCAAGGAGCTGGAGGTAGAGGAACATCTGGAGATCGAGGCGATCCTTGAGGAGCTTTCCCGGCTGGCAGGCAGTGTCAGGGATGAGATCCATATGGACATGACGCTTCTTACGGATCTGGATTTTATCTTCGCCAAGGCAAAGTTTGCCCGGGATCTGAAAGCATCGGAACCCATTGTGGGAACCGACGGGATCATTGAACTGAAACGTGCGGTTCATCCGCTGTTGGAACGAAATACTGCGGTTCCGGTTGACATAAAACTGGGAGAGGATTACTCCGTGCTTATCATCACCGGCCCCAATACCGGTGGTAAGACGGTATCCTTAAAGACATTGGGGTTACTTACCCTGATGGCTCAGGCCGGGCTTCATATTCCGGCAGAGTATGGTTCCCGGGTATCGGTTTTTGAGGATGTTTTCGCGGATATCGGAGATGAACAGAGCATTGAACAGAATCTGTCTACATTTTCCTCTCATATGAGCAATATCGTGTATATCATCCAGCATGCGACAGAACATTCCCTCTGTCTTTTTGACGAGCCCGGCGGCGGTACCGACCCTGTGGAAGGAGCTGCCCTGGCGGTATCCATTTTATCGGATCTGAAAGCCAGGGGTGTCAGGGTCATGGCAACCACCCATTATACAGAACTGAAGACCTATGCGCTTTCGGAGCCGGGCGTGGAAAATGCATCCTGTGAATTTGATGTGGCCTCCCTTCGGCCCACTTACCGTCTGATGATCGGGATTCCCGGGAATTCTAATGCATTTGCAATCTCAAGACGTTTGGGACTTCCGGAATATATCATAGAGTCCGCCCGAAGCCATATCGATGAGGATTCCATCAGTATGGACCAGATCCTGACGGATCTTACCGAGACGCGGATCCGCATGGAGAAGGATCAGGCGGAGCTGGAGCATTACCGGAAGGAAGCGGAAGCTCTCCGGAAGAGACTCTCCGTACAGGAAGCGAAGATGGCGGAGAAGAAGGAGGAGATTCTGGCGAAGGCCAGGGAAGAGGCCCGCGGGATCATCGAGGATGCGAAGGAGACGGCGGACTCGGCCATCCGTGATTATCAGAAATGGCTGAAGAATCCGGCTGCGGCGGATGCGCGCAGTATGGAGGAAAAGAGGGCGGCGCTTCGAAAGAAGAAGGATGCCCTGACGGATAAAAGCGAGAAAAAACAGACGAAATCCGGACAGAAAGACAGCGATTTCCATATCGGAGACCGGGTGAAGGTGCTGCCTTTGGATCTGGAAGGACATATCATCAAACTGGCGGATTCCAAGGGGCTTTTCACAGTGGAAATGGGAATCCTTACCTCCCGCTTTCCGGCCCAGGACCTGTTGATCCTGGAAGAGGAGAAGGTGATCCTGCCCAAAGTCCGGGCAGCCAGCGAGGGAAATATCCACAAGAGTTCCACCTTCCAGCCGGAGCTTAATCTTCTGGGGAAAACCGTGGATGAGGCCATCATGGAAGTGGATAAATTCCTGGATGACGCTCTTCTGGCACATGCAACCACCGTCCGGATCGTACACGGCAAGGGAACCGGTGCTCTTCGGAGGGGAGTCCATGAACACCT
Organism: uncultured Lachnospiraceae bacterium; assembly: GCA_946633495.1. GTDB lineage: Bacteria > Bacillota > Clostridia > Lachnospirales > Lachnospiraceae > Eubacterium_Q. Next base: position 8,871 of record CAMPAX010000082.1, read on the forward strand.
TCGCACCCTTCGGTTCGTGAGATCCTACCGCCTGGGAGAATTCGGAGAAGGAGATGCGGGAGTAACTATCGTATCCCTGTGATCCACACCGGCGCATCCGGCGAATTCCGTTTAGAGGAAAATTGATGATTCATTTGATCGGGGCAATTTCCGGCGGCAGATTCATGAATAAAATACTGTGAAAAAAACGAGTTTTATGTTACACTATAAGTTGGTGATTTAAGCTGAGAGGAAGAGCGTGCCGGATGGATTTACTTCAGGTACTGCACCTTGAAGCG
>CAMPAX010000083.1 GCA_946633495.1 uncultured Lachnospiraceae bacterium
ACGCCGTCGAAGTATTATTATTCGGATATGGGTCTGAGGAATGCATTCCTTAATTTCAGACAATATGAAGAGACACATATCATGGAAAATGTCATTTATAATGAGCTGATCTATCGGGGCTACAAAGTGGATGTAGGTGTGGTAGAAGTCCGTTCAGATGATGGAAACAAAAAAAAGCAGCTGGAAGTTGACTTTGTGGCTAATCAGGGTAATAAGAGATACTATATCCAGTCAGCCTTTGCCCTGCCTGATCAGGAAAAGATGGATCAGGAGCAGGCATCACTCATAAAGATCTCCGATTCGTTTAAGAAGATAATCGTGGTTAATTCCAATACTCCTGTATGGAGAAATGATCAGGGTATCCTCGTTATGAATCTGTATGATTTTCTTCTGAATGAGGATAGCCTCGATATGTAAGATACGATACTACCCATATGGGGAGTATTGACTCACGACCTCCTAATCCGGATCCGGAGAATATTCCCTGTTTCCGCGTTGTGAATGCAAAGGGCGAAATCGCCGGTGGTTTTGCGTTTGGCGGAGCCGAAGTACAGGCAAAACTGCTGGAGGCAGAGGGAGTTGAAGTAGTTGACGGAGTGGTTGATCTGACGAGATTCAGATGGTCAGAGAGAAGATAAGAGGGGAAATGGAAGAAAAAAAGGACAGGATAAAAGGAAAAGGGGAAAAGCCGAAGAAGCCGAAAAAGCAAATGTCTCTCCAGCGAAGAGTCTTAAGGATCTCCCTCATCGGGACGATTGTCCTGGGGACAGCGGCACTGCTGATCGGCCTGGGGATCTATGCGGTCGTGCTTGCGGATCAGTATATCACAAAGGCGTTTAATCTCTCGGAGACGACGGCGGTCGTTATCGAGGAGGTGGTCGATGTGGAGCCGCTGGCAGAGGCCGTAAGCTCCATATATCTGGGGATGACCGAGGAAGAGAGAAGGGACCCGGCGGATCCGGCGTATCTGGAGCGTTTCCGGGAGATCACGGAACGGGAGGACTATAAGAAGCTGGTCGATATCCTTCGGGAATACAGAGACATGAATGATGTGAGCGATCTGTATCTGGTAAAGCAGATCCGTGATACCGCTGCCGGTATCTATATCGCGGATCCGGAGGAGGATCCGGAGCTTGCCTGCCCTACGGGCTTCTGGGAAGAAAGTACGGAGGAGAATGTAGAGAAATTCCTGAACTGGAACGGGGAAGGGAAGTTGTATGCCATCGGCTATGCTCCGGGCCAGGGGTGGATTGCCTCCTCGGGCGTTCCTTTCCGGAATGCGGATGGTGAAGTGATCTGCTACATCATGGCGGATGTCAGTATCCGGGAGCTTCTCGTGGGTATGCGAACCTTTGTGATCTGGTATTTCCTGGCGCTGGTGGTGATCATGACGGTATATATCCTTCTGGTTATGCGCATCATGAAGGGAAGAGTGATACGCCCCATCAATCTTGTGGCGGATGCGGCGAAGAAGTATGCGTCGGATAAGCTGGAGGGCATAGAAGGGGAAGAGCATTTCACGAATCTGGGGATCGACAGCGGAGATGAGATCGAGCATCTGGCGGACACCATGGCAGGCATGGAGAAGGATCTGGGAGAATACGTCGATCATTTGATGAAGGTTACGAAGGAGAAGGAGCGTATCGGAGCGGAGCTCAGCGTGGCGACCGAGATCCAGGCGGGCATGCTGCCGATGATATTCCCGGCGTTCCCCGACAGGCAGGAGTTCGATCTCTATGCCAGTATGACGCCGGCCAAAGAGGTGGGGGGCGACTTCTACGATTTCTTCTTTATCGATGACGATCATCTGGCACTGGTTATGGCGGATGTGTCCGGAAAGGGTGTGCCGGCAGCGCTCTTCATGGTGATCGCGAAAACACTGATCAAGGATCAGGCTCTGATGGGCGAGCTGTCTCCGGGCAGGATCCTGATGCAGACCAATGAACGCCTATGCGAAAGCAATACGAAGGAGCTCTTTGTTACGGTGTGGCTTGCGATCCTGAACGTGAAGACCGGAGAGGGCATGGCGGCAAATGCAGGGCATGAGCATCCTGCGCTTCGCAGAGCAGGCGAGGCTTATGAGCTTCAGTTATACAGGCATTCCCCTGCCGTTGCCACGATGGAAGGAATGCGATTCCGGGAGCATGAATTCGTGCTGCATCCGGGAGACAGTCTGTTCGTCTATACAGACGGAGTCGCGGAGGCAACGAATGCCCGGGATGAGCTGTATGGTACGGATCGGATGATCGAAGCCCTGAATGAAGACCCGGATGCGTCTCCGGAGGAGGTGCTGGTGGCGGTAAAAAGCTCCGTGGACCGTTTTGTGGCGGATGCGCCGCAGTTTGACGATCTTACGATGCTTTGCCTTCGCTACAACGGGTCGCAGGATGCGGAGTAGATTGTCCCGGCTTTGCTCCGGCCTTATTGAGTATTCTTTCCCCCTTGCAGGGGGTATGTTATAATTCCGTAGGGAATAAGGGGGGATCGAAATGATCCCCCTTTTCTGCAATGCGGTTTAGCATATAACAGGTTCATTTCGGGAAAAACTATAGAAAAAGTCTGAACAATAACATATAATGAAGCTTGCAGGGCATTGACTTGTAGAAATAGGGAGGAAAACAATCATGAAATGGAAGAAGAAACTGATGTCGATCATTTTCGCCGGAACGATGGCGCTCGGACTTGTGTCCTGCGGAGGCGCAGGCGGTTCATCGGAAAGCGCGGATGGCGGGGGCTCCGGAAGCGGCCATAGTGACCTGACGGGGAAGATCGTGATCTATACCTCTATGTATGAGGACATTATCGATAACATGAAGGATCCGCTGAAGAAGGAATTTCCGAACCTGGATATCGAGTTCTTCCAGGCAGGGGCGGGAACGCTCCAGTCCAAGGTGGCCGCCGAGCTGGATACCGGCAAGCTCAGCTGCGATATCCTGATGGTGGCGGAACCCTCCTACTCGCTGGAGTTGAAGGAGAAGAATATCCTGCACCCCTATAAATATGCGGATGCGGATAAGCTGGCCTTTGATTACGACAAGGAAGGATACTGGTATCCGGTCCGCGTCTGCAACATGGTTCTGGCGTATAATCCGGAGAAGTACCAGAAGAGTGAGGTTCCGAATTCGCTGAAGGACTTTGCCGAGAATCCGGCGTATAAGGACGCCCTTTCCATGGGCAACCCGCTTACCTCGGGAACGACGTATTCCTCCGTCGTAGCCCTGCTGGACAAGTATGGAGAGGACTATTTCAAGGCGCTTGGCAAGCAGAATGTAGCGGTGGAGTCCGGCTCTGTGGCAGTGACCAAGCTGGAGACCGGGGAGTGCAAGGCCATCATGGTTCTGGAGGAGTCGATCCTGAAGAAGCGCGAGGAAGAGGGCTCCGGGCTGGAGGTGATCTATCCGGAGGACGGAAGCATCGCGGTTCCCTCCAATATCATGATCGTAAACGACAAGTACAGCGCGAATGCAAACACGAAGGCTGCCGAGGCGGTTGAAGAGTATTTCCTTTCACCCGCAGGTCAGGAGCTGATCATCAAGGGTTGGATGTACGGCGTCCGTAACGATATGGACAAGACGCCCTATGATGGCGCAAAGCTGGAGGATATACTGAAGAACAACAATCCCATTGACTGGGATAAGGCGTATCATCAGAGAGACGAGATCCGTGAAATGTTCCAGAAATACGTAACGGTTCCCGAAGAGAAATGATCCGGATGCTGAGCGGCATTTGGGAGGAGAGAAAAGAGGAAATGATATGAGAAAGCAGGGTGTCCGTTTCGATATCAAATGGCTGATCATCCTTCTGATCATTGCACTTCTCCTGATTTTTCTGGTTTTTCCGCTGACCTACCTTGTGGTCCGCGCATTTCTGAGGAACGGAGAATTCTCGCTGGAGGCCTTTCGGCGGATCTATACATATTCCATGAACTGGGAGGCGCTGAAGAATACGCTGATCACCGCGAGCCTGGCCATGCTTCTGGGCGTGGCGATCGCTTTTCCCATGGCCTGGCTGGTGGGGCGGACGGATCTCCCGGGGAAGGGGTTCTTCCGGATGCTCTCCGTGACCACCTATATGGTGCCGCCCTACGTGGGGGCTATGGCGTGGATGCGGCTGCTCAACCCGAAGGCGGGTACATTGAATTCCTTTCTGCAGAAGCTGTTCGGCCTTTCGGAGATGCCCATGAATATCTATTCGATCGGCGGGCTTGTGTGGGTACTTGCCACATTTTACTATCCCTTTGCTTTTATCACGATCTCCCGCGCCATGGAGAGGATGGATCCCTCGCTGGAAGAGGCTTCCCGTATCTCGGGGGCGTCTCCGCTGAAGACGCTTTTCACGGTCACGCTTCCGCTGATGCTGCCCTCCATCGTGGCCTCCGGCCTTCTGGTATTTATTGCCGCGGCCTCCTGCTACGGGATTCCCTCCATTATCGGAGCGCCCGGGAAGATCTATACCGTAACCACACGGATCGCGGAGTATGTATCTATCGGCTCCGATGAGGGGCTGTCGGATGCGACGGCGCTGGCGGTGGTTCTGATGCTCCTGGGGATCCTGATCCTTATTCTTACGGACTTCATCATCGGAAAGCGGGATTATACCACCGTGTCCGGGAAATCGGTCCGGCCCAATATCGTGGAGCTGGGCAGGTGGAGGATACCGACGCTGATCATCGTATGCGTCCTGTCCTTCATCCTGCAGATCCTGCCCTTTTTCACTGTGTTTGCCACCTCCTTCACAAAGAATATGGGGAAATCCATTTTCAGTCAGGGGAATTTCACCACGAAGTACTGGGGGATCATTTTCTCCCGGGATGCGATCCTCAGTTCGGCAAAGAACAGTCTGCTGGCGGCCTTTCTGGCCGCGACGCTGGGCATGATCGTCGCAGTTACCATGGCGTATCTCCTGAAGAGGACAAAACAGCGGGGCAGAAAGATTCCGGATTTCCTGATCGCACTCGGTTCGGGAACGCCCAGTGTGGTGATCGCGCTGGCGCTCATCATGACCATGAACGGAAGATTCGGGATCAATATTTACAATACGATCTGGATCATGATCGTGGCGTATATGGTGAAATATATGATGATGGGCATGCGGCCCCTGGTCTCCGGTTTCTCACAGATCGCTCCCTCCCTGGAGGAGGCGGCGCAGATCTCCGGGGCGGGATGGCTGCGCAGGATGAAGGATGTGATCCTGCCGCTGCTGCTGCCTACGGTGGTGGCCGGCTGGTTCCTGATCTTCATGCCCAGCTTCTACGAGCTGACCATGTCTACACTGCTTTACAGCAGCAAGACAGAGACGCTGGGCGTACAGCTTTTCAATTATCAGACCTATCACAGTCAGCAGACTGCTGCGGCGCTTGCCTCGGGGATCCTGCTCCTTGTCATTGCCGTAAATGTGCTGCTGAAGAAACTCAGCAGGGGAAGGTTCTCGATCTGAGCCGGCTTCAGACAGAGGCTTCCGAAGGGACAGGATACAGGAGGAACGGATATGTCCGTTATTACGATCGACCATGTGACGAAACGCTTTGGAAAGGTGGAGGTTCTGAAGGAATTTAGCGATGAATTCCTAGACGGGGAGTTCATCACCCTGCTGGGGCCTTCGGGCTGCGGAAAGACCACCATGCTCCGGATGATCGCAGGATTTGACCGGCCGACCACCGGGGAGATCCGGATCGACGGAGCCGTAGTCAGCGGCAGGGATACCTTCCTTCCGCCGGAGAAGCGGGGGATCGGCATGGTATTCCAGTCCTACGCGGTCTGGCCCCACATGAATGTCTATAAAAATGTAGCGTATCCGCTGAAGCAGAAGAAGCTGCCGAAGGCAGAGATACAGGAGAGAACGGAGAGGATCCTGGAGGCGGTTCACCTTGCGCAGTATCGGGACAGAATGCCCGCGGAGCTCTCCGGCGGACAGCAGCAGCGGGTGGCGCTGGGGCGCGCACTGGTGGCGGAACCAAGCGTCCTTCTGCTGGATGAACCGCTGTCAAATCTGGATGCCAAACTCCGGGAGGAGATGCGCTTTGAGATCAAGGAGCTTCAGCAGCGGATGGGGATCACCGTCGTCTATGTCACCCACGATCAGGCGGAGGCCATGAGCATGTCGGACCGGGTATTTGTGATCAACGCCGGTGTGGTACAGCAGGTGGGAAGCCCCATGGAGATCTATCAGAATCCGGCGAATGCTTTCGTGGCGGATTTTGTCGGGAAGGTCAGCTTCCTGAAGGGGACTGCGGAGAAGGGAAGGATCCGGATCCGTGGATCTGAGGACGTCCTTCCGTATACGGGGGAGCTTAGCGGAAATGTGGATGTTGCCATCCGCCCGGAGCATATCCGGATCGTCGATCCCAAAGAGGACGGGAGGACGGAAGGAATACTCCGCGGGGAGGTGCTGGCCGTCTATTTCCTGGGAGAAAACGCTGACTGCCGGGTGAAGCTGGGAGACGCGGTGCTTCGTGTGGCTGTGGACGGGGATACGCTGCCCCGGAAGGGGATGCAGGTGGGACTGCGGATAAGCCGGTTCCTGACCTATCCGGAGGCGACAGAAAAAAGCGCCTTGTTTTCAGGTATGGACGGAGGTGACGTGGAAGGATGAGTACATTTAATGTAGAACTGAAAAGAGTCGTGGACGACTCCTACGATGTGGAGATTGGGTACGGTCTGCAGGACCGGCTGCTGGAGGATCTGGCCGGGGGGCTCATGGGAAGCCGCCGGAAGTGCGCGGTCATTACGGACAGTACGGTGCAGGGGCTGTACGCGGAGCCGATCCTGGAGAAGCTTCGGGCGGCAGGCTATGCGGCAGAGCTTTTCGCTTTTCCGGCAGGAGAGAAAAGCAAGACCCGGGAGGTGAAGGCAAAGCTGGAGGATGCCATGCTGGCAAAGGAATTCCGGAGGGACTGCTTCGTCCTGGCTGTCGGCGGAGGCGTGGTAACGGATCTGGCAGGTTTCCTGGCGGGAACCTACGGAAGAGGGGTGCCGTTCATCAATTATGCCACTACCCTTCTGGCTGCGGCAGATGCGTCTGTGGGCGGAAAGACCGCAGTGGATACTCCGCTGGCTACGAATCTGATCGGGATCTTCAACCAGCCGAGGAAGGTCTATCTGGATATCGGAACCTGGAGGACACTGCCGGAGCGTGAGATCCGAAGCGGTCTGGCGGAGACCATCAAGCATGCCTGCCTGGCGGACCGGGAGCTGTTCTTCTATCTGGATCAGCATATGGAGGAGATCCTGGCGCTGGATACGGCTGCCTGTGATCATATCGCCGAAGCCAACTGCCGGATCAAATATGCGGTAGTAATGAAGGATGAACGGGAGTCCGGGCTTCGGGAGGTGCTGAATCTGGGACACACCGTAGGCCGTGCCATTGAGACGGAAAGTGATTACCGACTGCTTCACGGGGAGGCTGTAGCCATCGGACTGGTGGCCGAGGCGGATCTCGCAAAGAAGCTGGGACTGCTTACGGGGGATGAACGGGATGCGGTGGTGAGACTTCTGAAGAAGGCCGGTCTTCCCACAGAGATTCCGGAGTACATCGACCGGGAGAAGCTGGTAAAGAAGCTGTACACGGACAAGAAGGTCCGGGACGGGAAGCTGCGCTTTGTGCTTCAGGACGGGATCGGCTCCGTGAAGGAATTCGCACCCGGCGTCTATGCAGCGCCCATTGAGGAAGCTCTTGCCAGAGAGATCATTCTGGGGATGAAGTAACAGAATTTGAAGAGCATCATCAGGACTTATCGCTCATAAAAAAACTGGCATACAGATATTTCGGCAGACACGCAATGAATCGGAATGTAAAGAAGATCAGAGAAGGAGAATAATCCAAAGAGGAGACATACAGCATGTTCAGAGAAATGAGACGCATAAAACAGCAGATCACACAGGATGAATGTATTCAGATCCTGAAAGAACAGCCGAGGGGCGTGCTTTCGATGTTCGGTGAGGATGGATACCCCTATGGGATACCACTGGATCATTTGTACCTGGAAGAGGATAACAAGCTCTATTTTCATTGTGCAAAGACCGGGCATAAGATCGATGCGATCCGTGCGTGTGATAAAGTATCATACTGTGTCATGGACGAAGGATTCCGGAAAACCGGAGAATGGGCGCTGAATATTAAAAGCGTGGTGATCTTCGGAAGGATACGGATCGTGGAAGAAGAGGAAAAAAAGAGAAAGATATGCGAAGAGCTTGTCAGAAAAATGCATGATGACGAGGAATACCTTCGAAGGGAAATGGAAAATGCCTTTCCGAGAGTATGCTGTCTGGAAATGACGATCGATCATATGACCGGGAAACTGGTCAATGAGTCATAACAGGGAACCGGAAGGCCACATGCCAAAGGAGTCGGGAGGCTCGACGCAATTGTTAAATCAGTTTTCAAGAACACAGTTACTATATGGGGCAGAGACGATGGAACGGTTTTTGGCATCTCGTGTTGCCGTTTTCGGAATCGGTGGCGTCGGAGGCTACGTGGTGGAAGCTCTGGCCAGAAGCGGTATAGGATCATTGGATCTTATCGATGATGACAGGGTCTGTATGACAAATATCAACCGCCAGATAATCGCCACTACAAAAACCATCGGAAAATACAAGGTGGATGTGGCGGAGGAACGGGTACATGATATCAATCCTGACTGCAATGTAAGGACCTATAAAACCTTCTTTCTGCCGGAGACGCAGGATCAGTTTGATTTTCATGATTATGATTATGTTGTAGATGCGATTGACACAGTGACCGGTAAGCTTGCGATCATTGAAAAAGCGAAGAAGGCCGGAACCCCGGTCATATCTTCCATGGGTGCGGGAAATAAGGTGAATGCCTCCCTGTTCGAGGTGGCTGATATTTACCGGACATCTGTCTGCCCCCTGGCTAAGGTGATGCGGCATGAATGCAGGAAGCGGGGGATCGACTCCCTTAAGGTCGTTTATTCGAAAGAAAAGCCGATAAAACCCCTGGAAGATATGTCCATCAGCTGCAGGCAGCATTGCGTCTGTCCTCCGGGAACAGCCAGAAAATGCACTGAGAGGCGTGATATCCCCGGTTCAACGGCCTTTGTTCCTTCCGTGGTCGGTCTGATCATAGCAGGGGAAGTGATAAATGAGCTTGCCGGGCGCTAA
>CAMPAX010000084.1 GCA_946633495.1 uncultured Lachnospiraceae bacterium
AGGAACTGCTGTAGCTCTTCACCACACTTCCGGAAGAATTCAGGATCTCCTGTACCAGGTAAGGCTTCATCAGTACGCCTCCGTTGGCGATAGCTGACATGATCATGGCATTATGCAGCGGTGTGATCTGGGTATCTCCCTGACCGATGACGGTCTGAGGGATCATGTCCCGATTTCCGCTTCCGGTCAGTACAAAGGAGGACATGGAGGTACTTCCATCATAGGGAAGCTCCTGATTGAATAAAAGATCCTCTGCAGTGGCATGCAGTCCGTCCATGGAGATATCCTTCATACCGAGATTTGCAAAGCTGGTATTACAGGAATAGCCGATGGAATGCTCCAGATCCACATCTCCGTGTTCACGATGTTTGTAGCAGACGATCTTCACGCCGTTAAAAGAATCCTCTCCCTTGCAGGTATAGCTGTATCCTGCCGCGCTTCCATGCTCCCGGATATACTCCAGCGCCGTCACGGTCTTAAATGTGGAACCCGGCGCATAAAGCCCTCCGGTGGCACGGTTCAGAAGCACCGTACTTTTCTCTCCTTCTTCCGTATGGATCTCATCCCAGACTTTATCCATCTCATTCGGATCAAACCCGGGCCTGGAAACCATGGCAAGGATCTTTCCGGAATCCGGTTCCATTACCACCACAGCCCCTTTATGCTTTCCCATGGCTTTGTAAGCCGCATTCTGCAGCTTATAATCCAAGGTTGTCACTACATTGTCTCCGGGTTTTTTCTGTTCCGAAAGATCATCCTGTACCTGTTTGAAAATGTTCTCATGGGTGGTGAGAAGCTGGAAATTCATAGCCAGTTCCAGTCCGGAGCGGCCATATCCGTTATATCCCACCACATGGCAGAACAGGTCTCCGTAGGGGTAGACCCGAACCTCCTCACCGTTCTTTTGCTCGGATCTGGCGATGACGGTACCGTCTGCGGTACGGATCTCTCCGCGCTGTACCAGATCCGCCATCACGTCCTGTCTTCTGTTCCCGGTATTTGCAACCACATGGTCCGCATCCTGCACCAGGAAATATATGATATATCCGAACATGCCAAGAAAGACCAGTACAAAGACATAGGTCATCAGGACGATGGGACGATTCTTCCTCTTATTCTTTTCTTCTCTTTTTTCCTGACGGTGCAGAAACTCGGCCAGCAAAGACTCCGGCGGGTTCTCCTGCTCCGACGCGTCCGGCATAGGCCGCCTCTTAATTTCCTCCGTATCCTGCACGGAACGGCTGTGCTTCTTCGGCTGCCCGGAGGGCTCGTTCCTCTTCATGCAACTCTTCTCCTTCTTTTCCGACGAAGATATAGACATATTGTATCATGGCGAACATGATCAAAGTTCCGAACATACTGCTGATCCCATAGCTGATCAGAGGCAGCGTCACACCCGTGGATGGGATATATTTCGTCACACCTCCGATGTTCAGGAGCACCTGTACGATAAAGCTGATGGCAAAACCAAAGGTCATATATTTATAGAATGGCGATTTGCATTTCATGGCGATATTCGTCATCGAGATAAACACACTGAGGTAAACCAGGATGAGACACAGCCCGAAGATCGCGCCCAGTTCCTCACACATGGCCGAGAAAATGAAATCGCTTTCCACCACCGGAATATAATAGGGCATGCCCTTCCCCAGTCCGACGCCGGTGAAGCCGCCGGTACCGATGGCAAACAGGGATTCGCAGATCTGATATCCTCCGGTACTCTGGTAGGCCCATGGATCCTTCCATGCCTCCACACGAACGGAAATGTGCACGAAGAGTGAATCCTTAAACAGCATATAGCCGATGATGACAGCCGCCACCACCAGTGCGATCCCCGCAAAAAGGAACACCGGCCGTGATGTGGCAAGATAGACCATGGAGATATATGCGATATAAAAGATGGCTATGGAACCGAAGTCTTTCTCCACAGCCAGCACCGTCATAAATGCAGCGGCAATGACTGCATTGATCACCACATCTTTCAGGGTCGCAGCCTTCACCAGACCGCTGGCCACGAAAAGAACAAATATGATCTTAACGAACTCCATGGGCTGCAGGGAAATGGGCCCGATCTGGATCCAGTTCCTTGCTCCGTAGATGCTGACTCCCAAATGAGGAATAAATACGGTGAGCAAAAAGAAGATTCCGGTCACGCCATAGAAGATCGTCCAGTTCCGCATGGTCGGCAGCTTTCCCATGATCCACGGAATAAAGCTGGCGATAAAAAGGCAAACGGTAGCCAGGATAAACTGCCGGACCGCCAGACCGTGATCCAGCCGGGTCAGCATAGTATATCCCAGCAGCATAAGAAATGTGATCTGATTGATCAGCATTCGGGACGCCTTCGGATATACCGCATGAAAGATCAGGATGTACAGGATCGCGATCAGAAGCTCGATGGGATAATAAGCCAGAACCGTTTTATCCCTGGTATTCAGGAACAGCGTTGCATGGCACAGGAAATGAATGGCAAAGATATCGAACACCTGCAGGTTCAGGTTGGTCTTTCGTTTCTTTGCCGTTTTCTTTGTGAAATAGGTGAAACACTTAATGGTATAAAGTGCCATCAGCACCAGGATCAGATATTTAGCTGTCGTACTGATGATATTGATCATAAAAGACCTCTGTGCCGGATCCCCTCCGGTTCCGGTTTCCGGTTCAGCCGGGAGTCGGAAGCAGACTCGGAAAAATAAGCATTTATCAATCTTTCGGCCTCCGACGTTCCTTCCACAGTAAATCTAACGGCAGAAGGTCCTCCGTCCGCATCCTGCAGGATGGGCTGGCCGCTTAAAACGACATTATAACACATTTCAGGATTCTGTAAAAGGATCAGGCTCCGGGTTCTTTTCCCGTCCGTCCCCTTAAGATTTTGTGCTGCTTCCTGCACAGTCAGCATCATCGGCCGGTGTCCGTAGACCGTAGGGATCCTTTTTACATTTTCGGGGACACGGATCATATGCCGCTCCGAAAGACTTAGTTCACAGGGTTCTTCCATCCAAAGTTCTCCGGAAAGATCCACGGATTCCCGAGAGAAGAAATCCACGGCCCGGTCATTATACCGGTAGAGCGAATCCCCGAGATACAAGGTCCCCGGTTTGTCATGATCCGCCGCATAGGATTTAAACCACGCAAAACTGTCGATCCCGTTTATATATGCACCATCCAGCTCCAGTGCCATGCGGTACAATTCCTCCATCCGTTTCTCCAGATTTCCCCGGTGTCTGAAAATGTACGGAAACCCGACCAGAAACCTTATATTCCGGTAGTTCCCCGCGAGCCGTCGCACTTCTTCCGGATCCATGCAGGATAGCCCAAAGTCGAATATCACTGCTGCCGGATCATGGGAAAGGACCGTTTCCGCCATGGAAAGATCGGATACAAAGAAGATCCTTTCCGCATCCTTTTTCTCTTCTTTATTCTTTTCCCGAAGGGGAATATCTTTTTCCGGATCAATGTCCTCGGACGCAGCATTCCCTAAAAGCCTGCGTCTTTTTGGATCCAGCAGTGCCTCGCGAAGCATGGAAAGCACATCTCTTCTTTGATTTTTGATCACTGACACGGGGACAAAGCTCTGACCGTCGTTTTGGATCATAAGACGGCTTAAGAAAAAGTCCGTACCGGAAAGGGTACCGATCTTTGCCTGCAGAGTCTCCTCCGTCACCGGTTTTCCGGAAGCGGCCTCCACCTTGGGTCCCTCCAGACTGACAGAGATCCCGTTCGCCCGGGCTGTGATCCGGAAAGGTTTTCCGACTTCCGAAAGAACCGTAAGATCTGCCGGGACTTTTGGCTGCTTCGTCAGGTATCTTTCCTCCATTTCCGCCATCAATGCCGCATTTCGAACCCGAAGCAAAGGCATTCCCGGTTGAAGCTTTCTGGTCATCGGAGCACGAAGTTCCACCTCCGTTCCGTCCGGGGCATCTTCCGGTGCGGTAAGACGGATCGTTTCATCCGTTCCGTCCGGTACAGGTATCTCCAGTGAATCCCCTTTGTTCAGCCCTTTCTCGCATCGGATCCGAACCACGCCGTCTCTTACCTTTCTTATGGTTCCGACCTTTACTCCGGTATGACCCGATGCTGTGTCAGATATCATATCCGGGCCGGAAAACTGATTCAGATATCCGCGGGTGAATCCACCGCGATGGAAAACCTCCGTCATGCGTTCTCTATACTTTTGTGCCTTTTCCGGACGAAATTCGCCCAGCATTACATCCTCCACCATGGTTCGGTAAGCATCCACGCATGCCGCCACATAGTATTCATTTTTCATTCGTCCTTCGATCTTCAGTGAATCGATCCCGGCTTCCATCAGTGCCGGAACATCCTCTAAGGTACAAAGATCCTTCATGGACAAAGGGAAACCACCATTATACATGGCTCTGCAGGGCTGGGCGCAGCGTCCGCGGTTTCCGCTTCTGCCTCCCGCAAAGGATGAGAGATAACAACGTCCGCTGTAGCAGACACACATTGCTCCATGGACAAATGCCTCCACCTCGATCCCTGCCTCGTCCCGGATCATTCGAAGCTCCGTAAGAGAAAGCTCCCTTGCCGGTACCACCCGCGAGAAACCAAGGGTTTTTGCCAGACGTGCCCCCTCAACAGAGCAAAGATTCATCTGAGTACTGGCGTGCAGCGGCATATCCGGATATCGCTCCCGTAAAAATCCATATACACCGAAATCCTGGACCAGAACCGCATCCAGTCCCGCACGATAAAGAGGATCCAAAGCCTCGGGAAGCTGCCGGATCTCATCATTTTTCAGCAATGTATTTAACGTCAGATAGATTTTCCTATCATGCAAATGAGCCTCTTCAATTGCTTGAAGAAGCTCATTTTGCTGAAAATTGCCGGCATACGCCCTTGCCCCGAACCGGTCCATGGCAAGATACATAGCATCGGCGCCGGCCGAAAGAGCCGCATGAAAAGCAGCCGGATTTCCGCAGGGAGCCAATATTTCCGGTCTTTTTAAATCAGATTTATTCATGATCAGTCCTGACCCTTATTTCTGTCTTTTTCCGCCTCCAACTGGACGATCTTCCGCTGCAGAGCATTGATCTGTTCCTTATACTCTTCTACCAGCTTCAGCGCCGCCTCATGCTTGATCTGCGCTTCGATCACTTCGTGCCTGAGATCATACAGCTGCTGTTCCTTCTCGGAGTCATCACGTGCGATCTCTTCCGCTCTGGATTTCGCTTTAAAATAATCATCCGCGATGTTCAGAGCCAAAAGTACCCCCTGATATTCCGTATTCATTCTCCGATATTGTTCCGAGGTCTTGCACTCTGCGATCTTCCCGTTGATATAGGTCGCTACATTCTGCAGATAATCCTCACCCTCATATCCGCTCAGCGTATAGACTTTTCCGCCGATCACTACGGGTATATCCGTCTTCTGTGCCATGTTCCTCTCCCTCTTTCCCCATTTCTCTTATTCGTTATCACTCAGCAAGCAGCCCTTCCAGTCCTAACTGGCGATAAGCAGCTTCCGATGCCATCCGGCCTCGTGGCGTACGGTTGATAAAACCGTTCTTTATAAGATACGGTTCGTACACATCCTCTATGGTTCCGCTGTCCTCACCAACTGCTGCCGCCAGAACCTCCAGTCCCACCGGTCCTCCGTGAAACTGCCTGATTATGGTTTCAAGAAGATTCCGATCGGTCTGGTCCAGACCGGCGCTGTCCACATCCAGCTGATCCAATGCTTTCTTCGCTATAGTATAATCGATTTCTCCGCAATGTTCAACCTCTGCAAAATCACGAACTCTTTTCAGCAGCCGATTGGCAAGCCGCGGCGTGCCACGGGAACGTTTTGCGATCTCCAGTGCGCCTTCCTCATCGATGGAAATGCCAAGTACCTTAGCGGAACGGATCAGGATCCGCATCAGATCAGTGATGGAATAAAACTCCAGCCGGTCAACCACCCCGAACCGGTCTCTTAGGGGCGCTGACAGCATTCCTGCCCGTGTAGTTGCTCCCACCAGAGTAAAATGAGGCAGTGACAGACGGATGGATCTGGCACTTTCTCCTTTCCCGATCACAATGTCGATGGCAAAATCTTCCATGGCCGGATAGAGCACCTCTTCCACCTGCTTATTCAGACGGTGGATCTCATCGATAAAAAGCACATCCCCCTCGGACAGATTGTTCAGGATTGCCGCAATCTCACCCGGCTTCTCGATGGCCGGACCACTGGTGACCTTCATCTGCACACCCATTTCTTCTGCGATAATCCCTGCCAATGTAGTCTTTCCCAATCCCGGCGGACCGTACAGAAGCACATGATCCAGGGATTCTTTTCTCTTCTTCGCCGCCTTGATGAAGACCTCAAGATTCTTTTTTACTTTATCCTGACCGATGTACTCCGCAAAGGTTGTGGGTCGAAGTCCTGCTTCGATCTTCGCCTCCTCCGGAGTCGCTTCGGTTGTAATGATCCTTTTTTCCATATATTATCCCGATAATATTCTATAAAGATGACCTGATTTCAAAGCCCGGGGATTCTACAGATGCTTTAACGCTGCGGAAAGCAGTTTCTCAACCGACATTTGTTCCGCACCTTCCACCTTCTTTACGGCACGAAGCGCATCCATTTCAGAGTATCCCAAAGCCGTCAAAGCTTCTACCGTTTCAGCCAGCACGGATTTCACTTCGTCCTGATCAGAGAAATCTGCCGCTTCCGGCGTACTTCCGATCTCCAGAGATCCTTTCAGATCTACCACAAGACGCTGTGCACTTTTCGGTCCGATTCCCGGTGCCTTTGCTATGGATTTGGAATCTCCGGATTGGATTGCGTAGTAAAGGTCTTCCACCGTCAGGGTATTCAGGATTCCCAAAGCTCCTTTCGGACCGATCCCACTGACAGAGATCAGCTTCCGAAACACACGGATATCGGATCGTTCCGGAAAGCCATAAAGAACACGCTCATCTTCCTTGATCTGCAAATGGGTATAAAGCAATATCTCTTCTTTCCCGGAGCGGATCAGTTCCTGAAGGACCCGACCTGTGGTATAGATTTCAAAACCGATGCCGTGATTATCCAAAATCACGCTTTCTTTGCAGATTTCAACGATCCTGCCTTTTATATAATACAGCATTCCGTAACCTCCGGATCTCTTACGATAAAACGATTCACAATGAATGTCAGGATGTAAAGGTTCTGATGCAAAAAGTTCTGATCTTTGATCAAATTAAGCACTTCTCCCGAAAAAAGGGTGCCGCACTGCTGCAGCACCCTTTTCCGCTGGAAATACAGGCTTTTTACAGGAACTCGAAGTCGTCTCCGCCTTCCTCTTCTCCGTCACCGATCATTGCCTTACTCGGTTTCCGGGCTTCCTCGATCTCGCCTACAAACACCTCGTCATCATCACCGCCGACAACCGTGGTCTCCTCTGCTTTCTTAAAGAACTTGGAAGTGGCTGAATTTTCTTCTTTCTTCTTGTCATCTTTCTTAGAAGCGTTTGAAGAATTCTTCTTGTCATCCTTAGCATTCGCATTCTTGGATTCATTTGCCGCCTTCTCGAGTTCAAAGATCTTCAGATTTTTCTCTTCTATAAGCTTATCAAGCTTTTCTTTTTCCTCTTTCAGCTTGGCATTCTCTGTGAAAAGTTCTTCATAGGAACGTCCTACGGTAGACATGAACTCATCCACGTCGGCAGCCTTGTAGCCGAAAAGTCCCTTTTTAAAATTGTGGGTTTTAACGTCAAGTGGTTGCATCATGATGCCTTCCTCCATTAACAAAATATTTCTCTACCGAAATTATAACACATTTTCAAATAGTTTCAACATGAAAAAATTATGCTATAATGGATTCTATCATATTTACATAAAAAAGGAAAGAAAATGTTACGATTTGACGAAAGCATCAATGTCACTGATATTCCTGCCTGGGACAAGACTGCGGAAGCCTTCGGAAAAGACCGGGTTCTTATGTTTGACCTTGAAACCACGGGACTTTCTCCGCAAAGTTCATTTATTTACATCATCGGTGTCAATTACTGGAAGGACGGATCCTGGCATATCCTTCAGCTCTTTAACGATGACGGGCGCAGCGAGCCTGAAATGCTCCGCACCTTCATGGATTTATGCAAAGAGAAAACCACGCTGTTTCATTTTAACGGGGATACCTTCGACATTCCCTTTGTTAAAAACCGCATGGAAAAGATAAGAAAACAGCTGGGGATCACCATCCCGGATCATATGAGTTCTCTTACATCCCGGGATTATCTGAAAGAGATCCGCATCTTTAAGTATGCGCTCGGACTCCCCAACGTAAAACAAAAGACCGTAGAACGGTACCTCGGGATCCAACGGGAGGATCAGTACGACGGTGGTCAGCTGATCGGCGTATATCTGAACTATCTTTCTTCCGGAAACCAAAGAAACCGAGATCTGGTACTGCTGCATAACCGGGATGATATGGAAGGAATGTTCCATCTTGCAAGAATGAATGCCCTGACCATGCTTTCCGACGGGGATTTTGTACCGGGGGATATGTCCACGGAACAGCGAGGGGATATGCTGTATCTAAACCTCACAGTGAAGTTATCCCTGCCTCTTCCCTGTCCGCTGGTAACTACCGGATGCGGAGCGACCCTGCGCGGAGAAGGATATGAGGCTGTTCTCCGGCTTCCTCTCGTAAATATTGAAGCGGTCTCAACCATTACAAATGAAAAGGCAGTGGGGTTCTATCTTCCGAATTTCGGGTACGAAGGGGTCATCACTTATCGGAATCCCTCGGAGAAGAAAGCCTCCATGATCGCAGCGGATAATACGCTTCTCGGAGACCATGACCGGCTTCATTCTTATGCTGCATGTGCGGTGGGAAGGCTGATGAAACAAAACATTCGAAAAAAATCATAGTATCCTTTCAGGCCGGGCTTCGACTCGAACGACCCACCGGGTCCTTCTCTCGTCGCTTCGCTCCTCGGCCTCACCGCTTACTTCCCTTCGCTCACAAAAAAAACGCCTGACGGCGTTTTTTTATGGAGCTGGATGATTTTTGTCATTCGATTTTTAATTCGATTGAATGAAGCACCTATCTTTTCCGATACCTACGATCTTTTGTTGTTCCAATACTCTCTACTTTGCCGAGCTCAACGA
>CAMPAX010000085.1 GCA_946633495.1 uncultured Lachnospiraceae bacterium
GAGAGGGTGGTGCCTTAGATACATCCATAGAATCGGCTTCTCCAGGATCCGTTTCAACTTGATCTGGATCCTGGTCTCTTTGGCGACCGGCTGAACAAGGATGGAAGGCAGCCGGGCATTGTTGGCGCCCCAGATATCGGTGAGGAGCTGATCTCCGATGAAAATGACTTCACTGGGACGGAGTTTCATTTTCCTGATCCCGTCGATGTAACCCTGTCCTCTGGGCTTGGCGGCTTTATAAATATACAGAGGATCGGGAAGTCCGTCCACATGCAGCTCGGCCACGAAGTTTGCCACCCGGGGCTCCCGGTTGTTGGACACAAAGCAGATCGAGAATCCGATCTCCCGGAGTTTTCGAAGGAGGGCGCGGCTGCGCTCGTCGGTCATTGCATCGTGGGGAACCAGAGTGTTGTCGATGTCAAAGAGGATCCCGCGGAAGCCGGATCGGTAGAGGTTCTCAAAATCGATGTCATAGGCGGAAGTATAGTATGCGTTTGGATAGAGAAAATGTCCCATAGGCTGTACCTTTCTTTATGTCTGATCTGAAGATTGCTCCTCGGATTGTTCTTGTTTTCGATGAAAGAAGGAAAAGACGGCTTCTGCGCTGCGGCGGTTCATTTCCGGAAGCGCGGCGATCTCCTCCACGGTGGCGGTCTGTAAAGCTTCTATGGTCTTGAAATGGAGCAGCAGGGCACGCCTTCTTTTTTCGCCGATGCCTTCGATATCATCCAGGATGGAATGAACCTGTCCCTTGCTGCGGAGCAGCTGATGGTAAGTGATGGCGAAGCGGTGCGTTTCGTCCTGCAGAGCGGTGACCATGTGCATGGCTTCACTGCCCTTCGGAAAGATCACTTCCTGATCCTTGTAATAAAGTCCCCGGGTGCGATGATGGTCGTCCTTTACCATGCCGCAGACCGGAATCTCCAGACCGAGGCTGTCCAAAACCATTTCTGCAATATGTACCTGTCCCTTGCCGCCGTCCATCATCAGAACATCGGGCAGAGGCCCCAGCTTTTCATTGGTATACCTTCGGGAGAGAACCTCCTTCATGGAGGCGTAGTCGTCCGGACCTTCAACGGTCCTGAGGCGGAATTTCCGGTAAGCATTTCTTCGGGGTTCTCCATTTTCGAAGACAACCATGGAAGCAACACTGTGATAGCCGGAAATGTTGGAGATATCGAAGGCTTCCATCCTGGACGCGCTGGGGATATGCAGAATCTCCGCGATCTCCCGGACGGCGCCGGTGGTTCGCTTTTCTTTCTTCCGGATCCGTTCCATATCCTGTTCCAGGACCAGTTTGGCATTATCCTCCGCAAGCCCAAGAAGGCTGGCTTTGTCTCCGCGCTGCGGCTGCAGAAGGGTTACCTTCTGGCCTTTTTTTTCGGAGAGATAGGAGAGCAGGATCTCCGGGTCCAAAATGGGGATCCGGGTCAGGATCTCCTTCGGGATATAGGGGGTGCTGCTGTAATACTGCTTGATAAATTCCGTCAGGACAAAGTCGTCCGACTCCTCGGGGTCCGCGGACATGTGGTGGTTTTCGCGCCCCAGCAGCTGACCGTCCCGGATGAAGAAAACCGTGATCACGGTGTCCTTTTCGCCTCGGGCAAAGGCTATGATATCACGGTTATCGGCATTCGTATCCGTCATCCGCTGCTTATCCATGATGTGGGAAATGCTCTCGATCAGGTCACGGACTTCAGCGGCCTTTTCGAATTCCATGTTGGCGGCGTGGTCTTTCATCCTCTGTTTCAGATCATTTACAAGATCCCTGGTATCTCCCTTCAGAAACCGGATGGCCTGCCGGATCTGTTCGTTGTAATCCTCTTTATTCACCAGAGAGCTGCTGCAGGGACCGGTGCACTGACCGATCTGATAATAGAGGCAGGGCCGCTCTCTGTCGATCTCCTTTGGAAGACTCCGGCTGCAGCTGCGAAGCCGGAACAGTTTGTTGACCAGCTGGATGATATCATGTACAGCACCGGCATCCGTATATGGCCCGAAATATTTGGATTTGTCCCGGCGCATCTGATGACTGTAAAGGATCCGGGGGTAATCCTCGTCTACGGTGACGCGGATGTAGGGATAGCCCTTATCGTCTGTCATCAGTGTGTTGTAACGGGGACGGTATTCCTTGATCAGATTACACTCCAGAACCAGAGCCTCCATCTCGGAGCCGGTCACGATGTATTCAAAATAAGCGATCTGGGATACCATTTTCGTGATCTTCGGCGAACCGCCGTGGCCGTGGCCTTTACGAAAATACTGCCGAACCCGGTTATGCAGGGAGGTGGCTTTTCCAACGTAAAGAATCTCCTCGCTGTCGCTGTGCATGAGATAGACACCGGGGAGGTTCGGGAGCTTTTTCAGTTCTTCTTCTATATCGAATTCTTTCATGGGTTCTTTGCTCCGCTGTTACGTTACCACGTCTTTTTCCGCCGGTTCCCGGCGGCGGACTGTCGCCTGATTGTCATGGGATGCCGGGATCAACAGGCATCCTGTTTTCGGCAGAGGATACGCAGCACGCACATTGCGCGTGAAATCCGCTGCCGACCATCATTATATCATGTATGGCAAAAAAACGCCATGTATGGTACAATAATCCATGGGACTGTCCGACGAAAGAGGGACGGGATCTCTGATCTGGTTCGAGACCGGACAAAAAGACTATTTAAGCGGGGGGATGATATGGCGGTAGAATACAGCGTAAAGCTGACAGACTTTATAAAAAAGCTGAATCTGAAAAACTATACACCGGAGATCGATACGGACAAGATCCTGATAACGGATCCGGACATTAACCGTCCGGCACTGCAGCTGGCGGGATTCTTCGAGCACTTCGACTCGTCTCGGGTGCAGATCTGCGGAAATGTGGAGCATGCGTATCTTGCGGATATGCATACCAGAGAAGAAAATATCGAGATCTTCGACAAACTCTTCAGGTTTCCTTTTCCGTGTCTTGTGTTCTGCCGGGACATCGAACCCTATGATTTTATCATAGAAGCGGGAAAGCGGCATGGGATCCCCGTGCTTTCTTCCGCGTTTACCACATCGAACTTCGTGCATGAGGCGGTGCGCTGGCTTCATGAAGAGCTGGCTCCGAGGATCTCGATCCATGCGGTTTTGGTAGATGTTTTCGGTGAGGGCGTGCTGATCATGGGCGACAGCGGTATCGGTAAGTCTGAGGCGGCATTGGAGCTTCTGAAGCGGGGGCACCGTCTGGTAGCGGACGATGTTGTGGAGATCAAGAAGATTTCCGACGATCAGCTGATCGGAACCAGCCCGGCCATCACAAGGCATTTTATCGAGCTTCGGGGAATCGGCATCATCGACGTGAAGACCATGTTTGGTGTGGAATGCGTGAAGATCTCCCAGCAGATCGATCTGGTGATCAATCTGGAGGAATGGGATAAGGATGCCAATTACGACCGGATGGGTCTGGAGGATCAGTATAAGGAATTCCTGGGCAATAAGGTGGTGAGCCATAATATCCCGATCCGTCCGGGCCGGAATCTGGCCATCATCGTGGAATCGGCTGCGGTAAATCACCGGCAGAAGAAGATGGGATACAATGCCGCGCAGGAAATGTATCGAAGGGTAATGGAGAATATCCGGAAGAATTCCTGACAGTCGAAAGAGACCTGTGGCAAAAACTGCCATGGTTTTTCATTGGATCATCCGGATCCGGGCATTTACATGAGTGAAGAATCATCAGCCGGGGCAAAACGATTATCCCGGGAATCTTAAAAAACAGGAGGTTAGGATCATGGCAAACTATGTATTCGGAGTTGATATCGGAGGAACCACCGTGAAGATCGGCCTTTTTTCCGCAGATGGGAATCTGCTGGATAAATGGGAGATCACTACACGGACGGATGACGGCGGAGCTTACATCCTCGGTGATATCGCTGAATCCGTTAAGGCAAAGATGGAGGAGAAGAATGTCGCAAAGACAGATGTTCTCGGCGTAGGCATGGGAGTTCCGGGACCGGTTCGTGAGGATGGTACCGTGATCAAATGCGTGAATCTTGGCTGGGGCGTTTTCAATGCAGCCGATGAACTCGGAAAACTGCTTGATATGAAGGTAAAGGTTGGAAATGATGCGAATATGGCAGCCCTCGGCGAGATGTGGCAGGGAGGCGGAAAGGGCCATGAGAATATCGTTATGATCACGCTTGGAACCGGTGTGGGCGGCGGTATCATCCTGAACGGGAAGATGCTGGCAGGCGTGAACGGAGCCGGCGGTGAGATCGGACATATGACCATGGATCTTTCGGAGACAGATGTCTGCAATTGCGGCAAAAGAGGATGTCTGGAACAGTATGCATCGGCAACCGGTATCGTCCGGTTGGCCAACAAGGCGCTGAATGATTCCGATCGTCCGTCCAAGCTTCGCGAGGTGCAGTATATCTCTGCAAAGGAAATCTTCGATGCGGCAAAGACCGGTGACGATCTGGCTATGGAACTGGTGGATGAGCTGGGCAAAAAGCTGGGACTGGCTATGGCTCAGGTGGCAGCGGTGGTGGATCCGGAGGTCTTCGTGATCGGAGGAGGCGTAAGCCGCGCCGGCCAGATCATCATTGATGCAACGGAAAAGTATTTCAGGCAATACGCTTTCCATGCGTGCCGAAATACGGCCTTTGAACTTGCGGTTCTCGGGAATGATGCCGGAATGTATGGTGGGGCAAGAGCGGTCCTTGACTGATGAGCTTGCCGGATCGTACGGAGGAGCAGGAGCGGTCCTTGACTGATGAGCTTGCCGGATCGTACGGAGGAGCAGGAGCGGTCCTTGAAAAAAGGACACCGGAACGTTTGGTGAAACAGTGCAAAACCGGACCGGCAGGTTATGAAAAATGACGGAAAATACGGGTTTTTCCTGAAAAATTCGTGAAAGTTTCTTTATTGTAAACACGGGCGCTATCATGTATAGTTTTATATGTGGCATCGCCCGTGTTATTTTATTGTCCGGGATCAACCCGAAGTTGCAGAGGAACATGATGGAGTATAGGGCAGACGAACCGATGAAACTTCATACGACCTTTCGGACCGGAGGCCCTGCGAAAAGGTTTTGTTCCATTTCGTCGAAAGAGGAATTGATCGAAGTTATGTCAACTGCAAGCCGGGAGAAAGAGCCTTTCTTTATTATCGGGAACGGAAGCAATCTGCTGGTTTCCGACCGGGGGATCAACGGGACGGTGATCGAGATCGGAGAGAAGTTCCGTGAGATCCGGGTGATAGACGGTTCCACGAATGAAACGGATGGGAAAGAAATGCCGGAAGCCGCCGGGATCTATGCGGAGGCAGGGGCGCTCTTATCCGTGATCGCCGTACAGGCGAGGGACGCAGGGCTGGACGGCATGGTATTTGCCTCCGGAATCCCCGGAACGCTCGGTGGAGCGATCTCCATGAATGCCGGTGCGTACGGCGGGGAGATGCGTGATATCGTGGAATATGTGGATGTACTGAAAGATGGAAGTGTTCAGCGCATCCCCGGAGAAGAGATGCATTTTGGTTATCGTACCAGCCGGTGCCATGAGGAGCCTTTGGTGGTTTTGGGAGCAAAGCTCCGGCTGCTTCCCAAAGATAAAGCAGCCATAGGTGAGGCAATGCAGGAACTCAGTCAGAAGAGAAGAGAGAAGCAGCCGCTGGAGTTTCCCAGTGCCGGTTCCACCTTCAAACGGCCGGAAGGGCATTTTGCCGGGAAGCTGATCCAGGATGCGGGACTCGCAGGTTACCGGATCGGCGGAGCAGAGGTTTCTTCCAAGCATTGCGGATTCGTGATCAATCGGGGGGATGCGACCTCGGATGATATCTACCGCCTGATCCGGCATATTATCCGGACGGTGGATGAGAAGTTTCATGTCCGCCTGGAGCCGGAAGTCCGGATGCTGGGTGAGTTTGAATAAAAAGGTGAGTTTATGCGGTTTGTGATCGTAACAGGAATGAGCGGAGCCGGGAAGTCCACGGCACTTCGGACCATGGAAGATCTGGGGTATTTCTGCGTGGATAATCTCCCTGTACTGCTGATCCAGAAATTTGCCGAGATTTCCCGCGACCAGAATTTCAATTATGACCGCGTGGCGGTGGGGATCGATATCAGAAGCGGTAAAAAGCTGGATGATCTCTCTCTCGTGCTGGCCAATCTGAAGAATGATAATTTTACCTATGAGATCCTCTTCCTGGATGCAAATGATACGGAGCTTGTAAAAAGGTTCAAGGAAACCCGGAGGGAGCATCCGCTTGCCCGGGGAGGAAGAGTGGAAGAAGGGATCGCCGAGGAGCGGGGAAGGATCGCCTTCCTGCGGGAGATCGCGGACTATATCGTTGATACCAGCGGGCTTCTCACGCGGGAGCTGAAAAAAGAAGTAGGAAAGATTCTTTCCAATGAGAAAGAATATTCGAATATGATCGTATCCGTCGTGTCATTCGGCTACAAGAACGGGATTCCGAGGGATGCGGATCTGGTGTTTGATGTAAGGTTTCTTCCGAATCCCTACTATGTCGAGGAATTGAAGGACCATACCGGAAATGAATCCTGTGTTCAGGACTATGTGATGGCTACGGGAGAGGGTGAGAAGTTCCTTGAAAGACTCATCGGACTGCTTGAGTTTCTGATCCCCCAGTATGTGGAGAATGAAGGAAAACACCAGCTTGTGGTTGCCATCGGGTGTACCGGGGGCAGACATCGCTCCGTGACGATCGCGAATCTGATCCATGAACGTCTTCAGGAACTCCCGTATTCCGTGCGGGTATTCCACAGAGATATCGGAATGGATACGATCCTGAAAGGTGAATAAATATGTCTTTTTCATCGGAACTTAGGGGAGAGCTTTGTAAGAGGATCGACCGGGGGACACATTGCCGGATCGCGGAGCTTGCCGGGATCATTGTTCTGGACGGGAAACTGAAGGAACTCGATGGCAAGGCAGCGCTCTCCATTCGGATGGAGAAGGATGAAGTGGTGGAAACAGCAGAAAAACTGCTGCAGATGCTGTTCGGGATCGAGCAGGAAGCGTTGGATATACTTCCGCGTAAGCAGGGCGGGGCGAGAGTCCGGATCCGGAGAAAGGAAGATTTGGAACGGATATTCGAAACCTGCAAACTGCGTACAGTGGATGATGACAGCGGCGTGAGGCTTCCGGAGGTATCCATGGGCATGGATCTTCGTCTGGACACGGAGGATATCGTGCTCTCAAAAAGCTGCTGCAGAAATGCATTTCTGAGAGGAACTTACCTGGCGGCAGGTTCTGTGTCCGATCCGAAATCCCAGTATCAGTTTGAGATCGTAACGGATCGGGATTCGGTAACGAGGCAGGTGCTCACAGCGCTGAACGGCTTCGGTATATCGGGGCATGTTACGGAACGGAAGTTCAGTCAGGTGGTTTACATAAAAGAGGCGGGAGCGATCTCCGAGATCCTGGGTCAGCTGGGCGCGGCAAACTCCATGATGGAGTTTGAAAATGTCCGGATCCTGAAAGAGATCCGAAATCACGTGAACAGAGAAGTGAACTGTGATACCGCCAATATGACAAAGGTGGCGAATGCTTCGGTGAAGCAGATCGCCGAGATCCGGAAGATCGAAGAAACCATAGGCCTTTCTTCTCTGCCGGACGGGTTGGAGGAACTGGCTAGGCTCCGGCTTCTGAACCCGGATCTGTCGTTGAAAGAACTTGGGGAACTGCTTACGACACCTCTCACTAAGTCCGGTGTGAACCACAGGCTTCGAAAGCTGAGTGAGATCTCGCAAAGACTCCCGGGAGATGAAGATGCGTAAGCTTTGAACATGGAAATCTGTACCCTGCGTGTAAACGAAAGGTATGATTATAAAAGGAGAGAGATTATGACAAGTAAGAAATGTATCATCAACTTACCAAGTTACGCTGAGGCCCGTCCGGTTGCTGAGATCGTTCAGACGGCAAGCCAGTATGAGAGCCGGATCTTCCTCATTTCCGGTGACAAGAAGATCAATGCCAAAAGTATCATGGGCATGATGAGTCTTTCCCTCTGCAATAAAGAGGAAATCGAGGTTGAGGCTTCCGGCCCGGATGAGGAGGCGGCAGTTTCGGCTATCGTCGGATATATGAGCCCGGTAGCGTAAAAACTCCTGCCTTATGTCCTTGTAAGTTGCCTTGCATATTGTATTGTTTTATGCTAAAATAAGATGGATTTTATCCATCTTATTTTTCTTTTATTCAGGAAGGTGCAGCATGGGATTTTTCAGCAATATCAAAGACAAGATCATGAGTATCGGAAAACCGAAATCCAACAAGAGCAGCGGGGAGCTCCAGTTCGACAAGGCGATGAACCTGATGGAGAATGCCAACGGTACGGACGCGGTTGAGGTGTTGGAACGGATCGCGGAAAGCGGGATCGTGGATCCGCAGTATAAGGAACTTGGCATGGAAGCCCTGAAGATCCTCAGTGGCTTTTTTGAGACAGGTTCCTATAAAAATGCCAAAACGGAACGTGATCTGAATAAAGCTGCGGCTTATCTGGAAAAGTACACGAACCTGACAAATGATGGGGAATCTACCTATAAGACGGCGGAAATGTATCTGGAAGCACAGAATTTTTCCAAGGCCATCACATTTTTTGAAAAATCCACCCAGCGTGGCGTGAAAGCGGCATATATGAAGCTGGGTTCCATCTATGAGAACGGCCTTTCACGGATTGACCAGTATGGAAATAAAAGCGAGTTTGTGATCCCTGTGGATCTCGAAAAGGCCATGTCCTGGTATAAGAAACTGGCGGACATGGGAGATTCCAAAGCGGCAGCGGCCTTTGAACGGTGCGACTATGCTGCAAAGCATACGGACAGTCTGGAATTCGAGGAGAAGGACAAGCTGTACTCCGAGATCGCCGAGAAAAGAAAGGAAAAGGGGAAAGAGCCCCGTTATAAGGCCATCGATCCCGCAAAGCTGCAGTATCAGTATACCTATATTCACAATCAGGTAGACGGCTATATCCACAAGCTTCCGAAGGACTGGGTGAAGACCATCAACGAAGAAACGGAAGAAGAGTATTACGCACCCAGCATCACCTATCGTGATTTCGCGATC
>CAMPAX010000086.1 GCA_946633495.1 uncultured Lachnospiraceae bacterium
ATCTTCATAGAACTAATCTCCTCTCCGTCTTTCTATATGTTACAACCCGTCCCTCGAATCTCAGGTTTCCCTTACAGCCCCCAATGTCATTAAGATTAAGAGCAGGTTTAGCTTAATGACATTCTTACAATCCCAGCAAATGCAGGATCAGCGCCTCGCGGACGTATTTTCCGTACAGCACCTGTTTGAAATACAGGGCCCGCGGATCCTTGTCTACGGAGGTTGCGATCTCATTTACACGCGGAAGCGGATGCAGGACGATCATGTCCTTCTTCGCCAGCTCCATCTTCTGGGTATCCAGAATGTAGGTATCCTTCAAACGAACGTAATCTGCTTCATTGAAGAAACGCTCACGCTGAACGCGGGTCATATACAGGATGTCCAGCTCCGGCATGGAATCCTCCAGAGACGTCACCTCTTTATATTCCAGCCCCGCCGGTTCCAGCACCTCGGAAATGATATAATCCGGCACTTTCAGTTCCTCCGGTGAGATCAGAACAAACTTGATGCCCTTGTAACGGGACAGCGCCTTGATTAAGGAATGAACCGTCCGCCCGAACTTCAGATCTCCGCAGAGGCCGATGGTGAAGTTATCCAGCCGCCCCTTCTCACTGAAAATGGTCAGCAGATCCGTCAGGGTCTGTGTGGGATGATTGTGTCCGCCGTCCCCTGCGTTGATGATAGGCACCGGAGAATACATGGATGCCAGCATGGGGGCGCCTTCATTCATATGACGCATGGCGATGATATCTGCAAAGCATCCAACTACGCGGACGGTATCTTCCACACTCTCCCCCTTGGAAACCGAAGATGAGGAAGCCTCGGAGAAACCGAGAACCTGTCCCCCCAGCTCGATCATGGCCGCCTCAAAAGAGAGACGGGTGCGGGTGCTCGGCTCATAAAACAGGGTTGCGATTTTCTTGCCCCTGCATTTCTCACTGTAATTCTCCGGGTGCGCCATAATGTCCTGCGCCCGGCGCAGGATACCGTCCAGATCCTGCTCACTCAAGTCCATGGGATCGATCAAATGTTTCATACCTTTCCTCCTGTCTATTCTCATATCTGTCAGTCTGAGGCGAAGCCGAAGAATCTCTGCGTCCTCGTCGGCAGGATCCTTCGCTGCGCTCAGGATGACATGCATCTTCGCTCGGGGCGACATGGAAACAGGTTCATCGGCAAATGCCAACGAACCTGCAAATAATTACGATTTTAACAACGTATACATAACCGCCTTCTCTGCATGACGACGGTTCTCTGCCTGATCCAAAATATGATCCATATGCTTCTTCTCGATTTCTTCGGAAATCTCAAAACCGACATGCATGGGCATGTCATGGAGCACGATGGCACGGCTCTCGCCGATAAAATCCGAATTCAGCTGATAAGGCATCATTTTCTTCATCAGTTCCGCTTTTCGCTCCTGATATGCAGGATCATTGAAGAACTCCATATCCAGCCATGTGTCGGTATAAAGCACATCCATATCCTCGACGTACCTTTTGATCTCCTCGATGGGAAGGTTGGGATCCAGTTCCACGTAATGACCGGTGGCTGCAGCTTCTTCATAGAATTCCGGACCGCAGGCAGTGTCATTTACGAGAGGAGTCAGACCGAACAATGTTCCATGTCCCATTTTCGCAAAGAATTCCACCAGGGAATTGAATACATTATTCTTGGCGCCGATGTACATGAGCCGGACGTCCAGAGAACCGAACTTTTCGATCACGGTCAGCATATCCGCCAGCACCTGACAGGGATGATAAGAATTATCACAGCCGTTGATGAAAGGAACCGTTACATTCTCTCCAAAAAGCTCCACGGTTTCGTTCTTAACGAGACGCGCCATGATGATATCAACATTTCGACACACATATTTGATCTCGGAAATGGGTTCGCCCAGCACGAAATTAGAGTCGCGCCAGAGCTGATTGAAATACGATCCGCCCATCTCGGTGATCCCCGTGGTAAAGGACAGGAACGTCCGGGTGGAAGTCTTTTCGAATAACGTGTAAAGCTTCTTACCCTCCAGTGCATGAGCATACTTTGCGGGATCCTTCTTCATATCCTGAGCCAGGTCCAGGATCGCCTGCAGCTCTTCCGCCGTAAAGTTCTTGAAATTAAGCATATTCTTCATAAATACTGTCCTCTTCTTCTGTTCATTGTAAAGATCTGACACGCCTCTTATTTGTACCCTTTGATCATCTTACGGAAGTAAGGATACAGTCCCCTCTTATTCGGGGTCCACTCCGGCAATTGCCAGAAATCGTAACCGGAGTAATTGTTGCCTTCCACCAGGATCGGTCCGTCTTCGGTGACAGCCACATCCCAGCCCACATACCCGACTTCAGGAGTTACGTGCGCCGCTTTCAGACAAAGCTTAATGGCCTCACGTACATAGGGCAGCTGATACCCTACCAGTTTCACACCGGTATACGGATGGGTATCATAATTGATAAGAGGCGAGGTGTGCGCCACGCCGCACATTTTTCCGGTCTTCGGATCGATGGGGCAGCCCAGGCCGCCGTTCTCCAGGTTATCCACGAACTTTCCTTCATTTCCCATCTTGGCAACACCGTACACATAGTGCGCCTTGCCATCTACCAACAGCGTTACGATCCGGTAGGTGTTGATGGACAGCGGATACAGGGCAGAAAGGTCATGATGCTGTTTGATCTCCTGTTCCAGAACGCCGAAATTCTTCTCCGGCTGGCGGATGTAAGCATACATCGCTTCCACGGAATCGAAATCCGCTTTCTTCAGCTTCTCGATCCCCTTGCCGCTCTCACTTGTGGAGGGCTTCGCAAAGATCACATCCTTATCCTTCATGAACTCTGCAAAATTCTCCGGCGTCATATCCTCCACGCAGAGAAACTCCCGGTGAAGGAAATCTTTATACAGCTTGTTGAATACATCCTTCCGGTTAAAAATGTAGGATTTGGACTCATCGTTTACCATTTCCAGCATCCGCTTGTTTCGAAGGCGGGTGATGTAGGTGTTCCGCTGTCTCCCGTTCATATCATAAAACGCAAAGATCAGGTAATCATGCACGCCTGCACCGTATCGAATGAAGCACCACAGCATATCCAGCACCGTCTTGATCCGGTTCTGACCGCATTTCTCGTGGGTCCGATCCACCACATCTTTAAACCTCTTGAAGCTTCCGCCCATTAGTACACGGAAGAGATATTTGATCCTTTTCATTTCACGCTTCCTCTCAAGTCAGTATAGTGCCCTTTCACAGGGACCCGACAACATATCAGTGTATCATATCCTTGTTTCAAACACAAGAACGCCCGGGGAAAGAATTGCAGGACAAATCGCAACCTGAATTGCAGGAACTGCGGATTTGCCACTGCATTTGTTAGATGCTATAATTGTGGCCGAAACATGCAGAACTATGATCCAAAGATCGGGAAATGAGGAGAAATGAACGAAACGACTGTTATTCTTAAAAAAGGCGAAGGACGCACCATCAAGGCCGGCGGCGCGTGGATCTATGACAATGAGATCGACCGGATCACAGGTGCGGATCCTGTCATCCCCGGCAGTATCGTGAAGGTGCAGGATTTTGACGGATATCCCATGGGAAGCGGCTTCATCAATCCGAAGTCAAAGATCACTGTCCGCATGATGACACGGGATCCGGCTGTCCGGATCAATGACGATTTTCTGCGTGCCAGAGTCAGGGCAGCATGGAACTACCGAAAAGCGGTGATCGATACCTCCTCCTGCCGCGTGATCTTCGGGGAGGCAGATTTCCTGCCCGGCCTTGTGGTGGATAAATATGAGGATGTTCTCGTGGTGGAATCATTGGCCCTCGGGATCGACCTCCTGAAACCGAAGATCCTCTCCTTTCTGACCGAGACACTGGCGGAAGACGGGATCCGGATTCGTGCCATTTTCGAACGAAGTGACGCAAAGATCCGCGAGAAGGAGGGACTGCCCCGTACCAAAGGACTGATCTGGGCTGCGGTGTCACCGGAAGATATATATAACTGCAGATCAGAATCCGGGGTCCTGAATATCTCCGATAACGGCGGAAGTTCATTTGATCCCCGCATTCAGATCACTGAGAACGGTGTCAAATACATGGTCGATGTGGAAAACGGTCAGAAGACCGGCTTCTTTCTGGATCAGAAGGGCAACCGGATGGCTATGCAGTCTTTGATCCGTCGTATGAAGTCTACCGGAGAAACCGTCCGGGTGCTGGATTGTTTTACCCATACCGGTTCTTTTGCGCTGAACTGCGGGCTCGGCGGCGCGGACAGCGTACTGGGTATTGATGTGTCTGATCTGGCCGTAGCCCAGGCAACAGAAAACGCAGCACTGAACGGACTCACAGAGCGCGTCACATTTCAGGCAGCAGATGTGCTGGATCTTCTGCCAAAGCTCAACAGTGAAAGCATGAAATACGACGTAGTGGTCCTGGATCCTCCGGCCTTTACCAAAACCCGGGACAAGATAAAGCAGGCGATGAAAGGATACCGTGAGATCAACATGCAGGGAATGAAGCTGGTTCGAAACGGAGGCTACCTCGCCACCTGCTCCTGCTCTCATTTTATGGACTACGAAACCTTCACCACCGTGATCGGCCAGGCCGCTCGTGCCGCACACCGCCGGCTCCGTCAGGTGGAGTACCGCACCCAGGCGGCGGACCACCCCATCCTCTGGTCCGGCGATGAGGCAAGCTATTATCTGAAATTCTATATCTTCCAGGTACTGGAGGAAAGGTAGAGGGTGAAAAGACCACTGTTACCGAGTCCTCAAAGCCGACGTTGATGGTAAGTCCGACAGGATTCAGCATAAATATTACCGAACATATCAGAAAAGAAGACAGATAGGTCCGCGCTGCCGGGATGACTCTGTTACAGCGCCCCTTGGGAGGGGCGCTATTTTGTTGTTTTTTGAACAGGAGACATAAAGAATACAGGGCATTTTACTCTATGGGAGTAATAAATACCAATTCTTTCTCCGATAAGTTTTTCTTAAGCTTATATGCCTGTACTCTTGATAATTGAGGATCAAATGGCATTTTCCCCATATAAAAATCACCATTAAGTATCCTTTTATATAAATCTTTTACAAAAGAGAGCCAACGTTTTGTTCCCTCCGCAGTATTTTTGTCTTCAAGATAAAGTACTCCATCAGCATAATGAAATATAAGTAACGCTATGTTAAGAGAACAGTTTTTGTTTGCCAATATGGCTTGAGGAACATCAAAGCCATTGTCCCAGTTATATTCACTTGCATATGTGAAGAGGGATTCTTCATCTTCTAAACTTTCAACGAACTTAACCGCCTGTTGGTTGGTATCGTTATACAGGTGATCCATAATCGCATTTTTATCCATGTTACTTTCCTTTCCGGTTAGACATGCGCTTGAATGCCTTTTCGTACAATTCAACTCTTGCTCCTTGTTTGAGATAAAGCATAGTACCACCTTGTGGCATCTTTCTCAAATCCTCTGGTAATGATTTTACCATTCTTTGGTTCGTATTTATACTGGAATTTAGGTTGATTTCCGAGGATTCGGGAGATCTGTTTGAAGCTTTGCATCTTCCGGAAATCGGAGGAAAGATAACCGAAAACGCCCGCGAAACCCATTTAACTTTGGGCTTCGCGGGCATTTTTCATTGTATGGTCAACTCTCCCGGACTCTATGAGGCAGAGTTTATCACTCCTCTTCTACCCTCACTACTTTGTAACCGGCAAGGCTCACTGCGCCGATGATCAGATTCATATCCACCTCCGCGTCCATTCGTACAGTGGCTGTCTTCTTCCGAAGATCCACGTCCGCATTCACATGCTCCAGCCGGTTCAGTGCGTCCGCAACGGCAGCCGAGCAACCCTCGCAATGCATGCCATCGATGATCAGCTTTTTCTTTGAAATGATGGTTCCTAACTTTTTCTTTGGAACCGAAGGACCTTCATCCATGCCGTCCCCGCAGCAACCGCCCTTTCCCCGAAAGTGCCGGAGGCTGCCGCGAAGCGCGAAAATGCCCGCCGCGATCAGAATCGCCACGAGCACTGCTGTTGTGATCATATTTCCATTCTCGGCAAGGATCATAGAAGCTTCTCCATTTCTGTGACCGAAGGTCACGCGTTATGAACTGCCGTCCGCTTTCCGCCGGCCGCCATTTCTTTCAGGCGAGAGTCAGTTCTCTTTCCTGACACGGTTTCCCTGTCCGTGCGGCAGGCTCCTGCCCTGGGGCAGCCTGCGCAGGAGCTGCAGCAACCGCCGCAGCTCTTGCAGTCAACACCGCAGATCACGGATTTCCCGGCTCTTTTATCCCGGACCATGCTGCGGATGATCAGCGCCACCACAGCCAGCACGATGATAAGTATCAGAATTGTTCCTACCGTTCCATCCATGTTCTTCCCCATCCAAAACAGTACAGTATTGCTTTTATAATGTCCCGATATCCGGACCGGTATGGCACCCGGTCTGATCACTCTCTTTCATCAGGCAGTCTTCTTCATCTTGATATCCAGCTTTGTACTCTCATGATACGGCCGGAACAGAAGATATGCAAATCCCACCAGAACTGCGAAGGCCAGGATCACCCAGCCGCTGAAGGTTCCCGAGATCAGCATGCCGATCTGGTATACGCAGAGTGCCACCGCATAGGCAAATATACACTGATATCCAATGGCAAACCATGTCCACTTCGGAGAGTTCATCTCTCTCTTGATGGCACCGATGGCTGCGAAGCAGGGAGCGCAGAGCAGGTTGAACAGCAGGAAGGAGTAACCTGCCAGCTGTGTCAGTCCCTCGAAATCCAGAACACCGAAGACGCCCACCACTTCTTCCTTTGCCACAAGCCCCATGACTGTGGCGATGGTGGCACGGATATTGTCAAACCCAAGAGGCGCAAAGATCCATGCAATACCACCTCCGATCTTGCCCAGGATACTGTCCTCCAGGGCCACATCCGGATTGAATCCGAAGGCACCGTCCACCCAGCCGAAGGACTTGCCTGCCCAGATCAGGATGGAGGAAAGGAGGATGATGGTTCCGGCCTTCTTGATGAAGGACCAGCCACGCTCCCACATGGAACGAAGCACCGCACCTACCTTCGGCAGATGGTATGCCGGCAGCTCCATGACGAAGGGAGCCGGATCCCCTGCAAACATCTTCGTCTTCTTCAGGATGATACCTGAAAGCACGATGGCCGCAATCCCGATAAAGTATGCGCTCCACGCGATGAGTCCCGATCCGTGGAACAATGCTGCTGCGATGAGGGAGATGATGGGCAGCTTCGCTCCGCAGGGGATAAATGTCGTCGTCATGATGGTCATACGACGATCTCGTTCATTCTCAATGGTCCGGCTTGCCATGATGCCCGGCACGCCGCAGCCGGTTCCGATAAGAACCGGGATGAAGGACTTTCCGGAAAGTCCGAACTTCCGGAAGATCCGGTCCATGATAAATGCCACACGGGCCATATATCCGCACTCCTCCAGGATCGCCAGGAAGATGAAGAGCACCAGCATTTGCGGCACGAAGCCCAATACCGCGCCCACGCCGGCCACGATACCGTCCAGGATCAGGCTCTTCAGCCAGTCCGCACAGTTCACCGCATCCAGGCCCTTCTCGATCAGAGCCGGGATACTGGGGATCCATGTGCCGTATTCCGAAGGATCCGGGGAGTCAAACTCCCCCTCCTCATTCAGTGCTTCTGTATCTGTCAGAACCTCGTCGATGGCATAGCCCTTCTCGATCAGGTCATCCGCATAGGTTCCATAGGCCTCCATGAAGCCATCCAGATCCTTCTCTTCGAAGGCCCCCTTCAGATCCTCTGCACCCACCACACTCTCATCTAAAGCTGCAGCATCCAGTACTTCCTTCACCGGATCTACGAATACGTGCTCCTCAGCCCATTTGTCCGTGTCCGCATCCAACTCTCCGTTCATACCGAAGAGGTGGAAGCCATCACCGAAGGCATTGTCATTCACCCAATCCGTAGCCCAGCCACCCACGGTGGAGATAGATACATAATATACAATAAACATGATCACTGCAAAGATCGGAAGCGCCAGCCAGCGGTTGGTCACGATCTTGTCGATCTTGTCGGAGGTGTTCATCTTGGTTCCGGTCTGCTTCTTTTTCAGCACCCCGGAAATGATGGACGAGATAAAATTATATCTTTCGTTCGTAATGATGCTTTCCGTATCATCATCAAAGGACTTCTCCATCTTTGCTATCTCGGCGGATACATCCGGAAGCTCCGGATTCGCCTCGCGAATCTTGTCATCCTTTTCCAGAAGCTTCACGGCAAAGAACCTGCGTTCCTCATCTGCGACAGAGGACGGAAGCCTCTCCTCCACCCTGTGGATAAAGCTCTCCGCCTCTTCGGAGAATTCATGGCGCCGCTCGGCCACTGCTTTTGCATTCGCCAGTTCGACCGCCTTCGCCGTTACCTGATCGATGCCGGTGCCTTTCATGGCAGAGATTTCATATACCGGAACCCCCAGCTTCTCGGAAAGTGCTTTCGTATTGATCTTGTCACCGTTTTTCTCCACAAGATCCATCATATTCACTGCAACCACCACCGGAATGCCAAGCTCCAGAACCTGTGTTGTCAGGTAGAGATTTCGTTCCAGATTCGTCCCGTCAACGATGTTGATAATGGCATCCGGACGCTGACCGATCAGATAATTGCGGGCAACGACCTCCTCCAATGTGTAGGGCGACAGAGAATAAATCCCCGGCAGATCCTCGATCCGAACCTCCTTATTCCCTTTCAGCTTTCCTTCCTTCTTCTCAACCGTTACTCCCGGCCAGTTGCCCACATACTGGTTGGCACCGGTCAGAGCGTTGAACAGTGTTGTCTTTCCGCAGTTTGGATTTCCTGCAAGCGCAATCCGTATTGCCATAGTTCCGTGTCCCCTCTGAATTATTATATCCTTATGTTTTTGACCTTCCGCTTGATCAGCATCAGCTGACCATCGGGTCAAAAAAAGTCACTCAACCTCGATCATTTCCGCATCCGCTTTTCGGACCGACAGTTCATAACCGCGCACAGTAATC
>CAMPAX010000087.1 GCA_946633495.1 uncultured Lachnospiraceae bacterium
TTCCACCGGATACATTTCCGTTAGCCGTGGATTCGGAAGCCGCGCCTCCCATGAGCAGGCTCTGCAGCTTTGGTACCGCCAGAGGAGCCAGGCTGTCGATCAGGTGCTTTTCTATAAATTCATCCCGCTCGGTGATGGCCGTAAGGTTCATCACTTTATTCTTTTCTATGACCATTTCATAATAGGTTTCCAGCTGCGACAGCTGCCCGTCGGTGACGGGGATTCCGGCAGCGGCAAGCCAGTTTCGGATTCGGTTCATAATTTTACTAACTCCTGCCTGTTCTATACTTTTTCATGAATCGCATAGACTATATGCCGCATCCTTTGCTGCGTGAGCCGCCTATGTTCTTTGATGATTTTATCCCGCGTGTGCATTTATTTCAAGCCGAAAATGTGCAGCTTTTGTGGCGTAATAAAAAAAATAGTAGGAATCATTGACAAGGTGTGGTAGAATACTTTTTTAGTAAACTTCAGTATAGAGTAAGATGAGGTGTGATATGGCCACAGGCAATTCAAGGAACCGTAAGAAGAAGGCAAAGCTGAGCAAGCTGAAGATCGCGGGATGTATTCTGGCGGCGATCGAATTCATTATATCGGTTTTCTTCATATATTTTGCGATCTCTACAAAGGTCGTTCCCATGAAATACGCACTGCTGGCGGGCGTGGTGCTTGGCATTTTCCCGATTCTTGTAGTGCTGATGCAGATGAACAAGAAGACCGGCGTGGTGGGTATCGTCCTGGCAGTGATCATCAGTGCTGTCGTCGGATACGGAATCTATCTGGTACGGCATGCGGATAAGGCGCTGGACAAGGTAACCGGTAAGACCACTGAGATCACCGTGATGAATGTATACATTAAGAAGGATGATCCGGTGAATTCCATAAATGACGCCATAGCGCAGGGATATAAGTTCGGTATCCTGCGCGAGAAAGACCGGGATAAGGCGGACGAGACGATCAAGCAGATCGAAGCTTCCGTAAGTGGAACGGTGCAGACGTCGGAGTACGAGACCATTTTCGATATCGCAAAGGCTATGAACGAGTCCGCGATCCAGGGCTTCATCACCAGCTCG
This sequence comes from uncultured Lachnospiraceae bacterium, assembly GCA_946633495.1. GTDB lineage: Bacteria > Bacillota > Clostridia > Lachnospirales > Lachnospiraceae > Eubacterium_Q. The sequence goes on from CAMPAX010000087.1 coordinate 1,074, forward strand.
GCTTTTGTGTCCGCGCTGGATGGCTCCGAGGAATATCATAATTATTCCGACGGTCTGAAGATCATTCTTGAGAAGCAGATCGAGACGGAAGTGGAAGTGAAGGCGGAAGACGAGGAGAAGAAACCCGAGGCTCCGAAGGCTGCGGGCTGCTTCGCAGTCTACATCAGCGGTATCGATACCTTTGGATCCGTATCCGCGAAGAGCCGAAGCGATGTAAATATCCTTGCTATCGTAAACCGAAACACCCGTCAGATCATGCTGCTTACCACACCGCGTGACTTTTACGTTCCGCTGTCCATTTCCGATGGGTATAAGGATAAGCTGACACATGCGGGTATCTACGGAATTGATGTATCCATGGATACGCTGGAAATGATCTACGACGTAAATATCGATTATTACGTACGGCTGAACTTCACCGGATTTATCAATATCATCGACGCATTGGGCGGTATCGATGTATATTCCCAGTACTCCTTCGGTACGCCGATGGAGACGGATTATTTCACTTATGAAAAGGGTATGAACCACCTGTACGGAAAGGCTGCACTGGCCTTCGCCCGGGAGCGTCATTCCTTCGGCGACGGAGATTTCCAGCGCGGACGGAACCAGATGGAAGTCATCAAGGGAATCATCGCGGGCCTGGAATCCTCTCAGCTTCTGTATAATTTTGCAGATGTTATGGAAGAGCTGTCCAACACCTTTGAGACGAACATGACCAAGGACGAAGTGGGTGAGCTGGTTCAGGAAATGATCGACTCCGACCGTGGCTGGAATGTGCTGAGCTATGAGGTTATGGGCTATCCGGACTGGGGTGTATGCTACACCGGCGGCGGAGAGGCTTCCGTGGTAACTCCGGAGTGGAGATGCGTGGATTACGCAAATGAGCTGATCCACCGGACTCTGGATGGAGAGACCATGACGCAGGACGAAGTGAAGGAAAATGCTCCCAGGGGAAATTTCTAAAGGGGCAAAAGTGCCTGGAAATGATGAAATATAAAGTAAAAGGGGAACCGTTGCTATGAAAAAAGAACCGGTTTTAGTAGTGATGGCTGCCGGCATGGGCAGTCGTTTCGGGGGACTGAAGCAGGTGGCTGCCGTGGATACCATGGGCCACGCGCTGATGGATTATGCGATTTATGATGCCTATCGCGGAGGCTTCCGCGAAGTGCTTTTCATCATCCGGCATGATTTTGAACTTGAATTCAAGATGAAGATCGGAAGCAGGATCGAGCGTAAGATGAAGGTTCAGTATGTCTGCCAGGAGCTGGATATGCTCCCGGAGGGACTTGAGGTTCCGGAGGGGCGCGAAAAGCCCTGGGGAACCACACACGCACTGTATTGCTGCAGAGAGGCTCTGGCTGGCCGCCCGTTCCTCACCATCAATGCAGATGATTACTATGGCGTGGATTCCTTTAAGCAGGCCTATGATTTCCTGACAAAGGATGATGCAAGGGAGAATGAGCATGCCATCATTGGTTATGATGCGGTGCGTACGCTCTCTGAAAACGGAACCGTATCCCGCGGTATCTGCAAATGTGATGAGGAGAACCGTCTGCTTCGGATCGACGAGCGGAAAGAGATCAAGCTGGATAACGGTGTGGGGTATTTCACACTGGATGGCGGCGAGAACTGGGAGGCGATTCCGGAGGATGCGCTGGCATCCATGAATCTCTGGGCATTTCAGCCGGGATTTATCGAGGATATCACGGTAACATTTCCGAACCGTATACGTGAAGGTATCAGGAAAAATCCCCTGAAATTCGAGGAGACAATCTCGGAGGCGGTACAGCATATGATGGATCTTGGCGATACTTCGGTGGTTGTGCTTCCGACAAATTCGACCTGGTTCGGTATGACCTATCAGGAAGATATCCCCTCGGTGATCGAAGCGTTACGTGTGCTTACGGACGCAGGCGTTTATCCTGATTCGGTGTGGTAGGATCTGCCGGGAGTTAGTTGGATGATATGAAGGAAAAATCACTTCCATTTTATGAACGAAAGAGTTCTGATCGGATCTGTAAGGCGGCCGGGCTTCTGGCAGGTGCTTTCTTGCTTGCGGCGCCTTTCTTTCGTTGGAGGTCCGTGCATGTCAAGGCGGATGTCCGGGTGAGCGAAGGCTTCTCCCTGTTTGATGTGGTGAAGCGGGTTTTCTCTGCTGACTTTTCCGGCGAATACGGGCAGCGTATGAAAGCGTCGCTCCTATTCTTTCTGCTTCTTATAGTCGGAGCCTGGGTGATGTATTTCGCATTCCGGGATCAGATCTGCCCCGAGCGGATGAGGGAAAGCAGGGGGATCATGGAACGGCTCTTCTCGCGGTTCCGCCTGATCAGTCATGTGATTCCGGTTCTGCTGGGCATTCTGGCGGTGATCCTGCTGGAACGGACTCTGGCATATTCTCTGCTGCAGGAGAAAGTGGAAGCGACCTACATTGCCTGGAAGGGTCTGATGATCAAGGGCTACCACGACTGGAAGCTGCCGGGACTTGGATTCTGGTTTTTCTGTCTGGGGATCGGGCTTTACATTTTTGCAGAGTGCTTCCGGTATTTGCTTATTACCCTGAATGAAGCAGATGAGTAGATTCAATATGATCGGTTTATCTGTTCAGATGTTGTATGGCGCCTGAATCAGACATCAAATAAAGAGATGAAAAAGAGCAGTTCTTCCGGTGTGGAGAGCTGCTCCTTTTGCTATGCGATAAGTGGAAATGGATTTTATCGTTCGTGGGTTCCGTCCATCCCCCGAGGTTCCTGTGGGAGCCGGATCATGAAAGCAGCCGGCCGAGATCCTCGTAAAATCCGGGATAGGATTTTCTTACGGCCATAGGATCTTCAATGGTGACGGGGCCGCTGCATCTCAGTGATGCAATGGCGGCGGCCATGGCGATCCGGTGGTCGTTATGAGAAGAAACCCTGCCTCCCGGAAGGGAAGCTCTTCCGCTGATCCGGATGAGGTCACCGGAGGGGTCGTGGACAAGGTCCGCATCTGCCCCTAAGCGGGACAGCATTTCCAGAACTGTGGCAACGCGGTCACTTTCTTTGATCCGAAGCCGTTCGATGTGGCGGATCTTTGTGATTCCCTCCGCAAATGCTGCTGCCACGGACAGGATGGGTACCAGATCCGGGATATTTTCGGCATCGATGGAGATCCCTTTAAGATGACCGCCCCGGATGGTTATTGCTGATTTGTATGGCATGGCGGGATTGTCGGATCTGTCGAAATCGTTGGATTCCCTGAAATCGTCGGATTTGTCGTGATTGTCAGATTTACCGGGATCATCGTATTTACCGGGATCATCGTATTTACCGGGATCATCGTATTTACCGGAATCATCGGATCCCCCGGATTCTTCGGATGAAGTGATCTCTATCTCGGCACCGAACTCCTGAAGCAGAGATACGATAGCCTTATCTCCCTGTGGGGAGTTCAGGTCGCACCCTGTTACCGTGACGGGATTCTCCAACAAAGCACCGGCAGTCAGGAAGAATGCGGCGTTGGACCAGTCGCCTTCCACAGGGCAGGTGAAATGTTCGGCTTCCCGAATGTTTGAGGATACCGGATGGTATGCCTGTCCGCCGGGGATATCGAAAAGTAAAGCAGCATTTCCCCGGGTGAGTTCCGTACTGTGGATTGTAATTCCGAATTCCCGCAGAACCTTCAATGTAATGTCCACGTAGGGGCGGGATTCCAGCTTTCCTGTGATCACCAGCCGGGAGTTCTCAGGAAGAAGCGGAAGAGCAAACAGAAGTCCCGTGATGTATTGGGAGGACACGCCGCCGTTGATCTCATAGGTGCCGGAGGACATTTGGCCATGGCACAGGAGGGGATTGCTGCCCGCAGGAGAGAGAGTTACGCCGTGGCGGCACATTTCCTCATAGAGAGGAGACAGCGGCCGCTGGCTGAGCCGGCCCTGCATGTGGATTGCGGCGTTCATTCCAAGTGCACCGAGCACGGGAAGAAGAAACCGCAGTGTAGAACCGCTTTCGCCGACATCCAGGTTGTGTGTGTCGGATAAGGTGGGTTCATATGCTGTTGATCCGGAGGGAGAGGAAGGCCCTTTGGCTGCGTCATTTGCCCCGGGCACCTGCAAGTCGGAAGCGCCGGTTTCCGCATGGATCCCCCGACATAAAAATCCATCCTCTGTCCTTATTATCTCTGCTCCCATGGCGCGAAGACAATCGACTGTGGCGTCTATGTCCCTGGAAGTTGTCGGACAGATCAGCCTCACCGGGGTATGAGACAGTGCCGCTGCGATCAGAAGACGGTGGGCATGAGATTTTGACGGGATCGCCGCCACTGCACCGCCCGGGAGAATGTCAGGGTGTGTGAGGGTTACGGCATTTTCCTGAAACTGTATGAAGTTGTTGCTCTTCGTATGGTCCATGTTGCGCTCCGTGTTCTTTACTTCCCGTCCACTGCTTCCTTCGCCATCTTTCCGTCGTGGAGCAGTTCCCAGAGCCGCTTTCTGTCCTCCTCGGCCATAGCGTCCCGATATTCACTCAGAGAGTGAATGATGGAATCCAGCTCTTTGATCAGATTATCCCGGTTTGCCATGAAGATCTCCGTCCACATGGTTTCATTTAACCAGGCCACGCGGGTGAGATCCTTGTAGCTTCCGGCGGAGAAGCCCTGATGATGACGGGCTGTGGGGCTCTTCATGTAGGCGTTGGATACGATATGAGCCAGCTCCGACGTGAAAGCGATCATTTCATCGTGTTTTTCTGCGGAGCAAATGGTGATCTGACCGAAGCCGCAGGGCGCGAAGATCGCCTTGGCGGTGGCTAACGTGTCGAACTCCGTCACGTCATCCGGAACCAGGATCATGGATGCACCTTGAAAAAGATCGGCGGTACTGTACTCGTAACCGGAGGTCCTTTTTCCTGCCATGGGATGTCCGCCGATAAATGTAAAGCCGTGCTCCGCTGCGACGGGGAACAGTGCCTGGCAGACATTTCGCTTCAGGCCGCCGGTGTCGATCACGTAGGCTTTTGGACGGATGAGGCCGGCAATGGATTTCACGTAATTGATGATAGCTTCCGGGTAAAGCGCAACCAGAATCAGGTCGCACTCCGGGATCCGTTCCTTCGTCAGTTCACCGTCTAAGGTTCCGTCCCCTACAGCTGTGCTGATGACTGCGGGGTCCTTATCAGCGCCGTAGATCTTACAGGATGTGTTCTTTCGATATGCCTTGGCATAGGATCCGCCGATGAGGCCAAGTCCCACAACGCCGATCGTATTTACATTTGCAAGAGAAAAGTCCAATTCCATAAAAGTTGATTCCTTCCTGTCGCTTTGCTACGTTAAAGTGAAAAAGCATAATCAAATATATCACATCATTTCCGAAAAAACAAGCAGAAAAGAAACTCGTTGCAAAACCACTGCAACCGTGTTAAGGTTTACGCATGAATCATGACCATGCAAAAATTCATATGGAACGACCGACGAATCATACCATCGGGATCATTTGTGTGATCGTGGCAGCCTTCGGATTTTCGCTGATGACCTTCTTTGTCCGGCTGTCAGGCGATCTTCCGACATTGCAGAAGGCGTTCTTTCGAAATGCATTTGCCGCGGTCATTGCGGTGGCTTCGCTGGTTGGCGCTTCGATCCGTGAGAAGAGGGAACGCGGCACGGCGGCTGCAGCTCCTGCCCGGACCGTTCCTTCCGCTGACTTTCTTTCGGGGGATTCCTCCCGGCTTGTTTCGGCAAAACCTGCCCGACGCCCGTTTATCACGCCTGGCTGCGGCAGGGATATCCTGTTCCGCTGCATCTTTGGAACGTCGGGGATGATCGCGAATTTCTATGCCATAGACCGGCTCGGAATCGCGGACGCAAATATGCTGAATAAGCTCTCTCCCTTCTTCGCGATCCTCCTGTCTATTCCTATATTAAAGGAAAAACCTTCAAAGGTGGATTGGGCGAGCGTGCTTGTGGCATTTACGGGGGCACTGCTGATCATCCGGCCGGGAACCAATCTGGCGCTGATCCCGGCGCTCTTAGGGGTATACGGAGGGTTTGGCGCAGGTACTGCCTATGTCTTCGTCCGGTCTCTGGGAAGAAAGGGAGAAAGGACCACGGTGATCGTGCTCTGCTTTTCCCTGTTCTCCTGTCTGGTTTCCGCACCTCAGCTGATCTTTGCCTTCCATCCCATGACAGGCAGACAGTGGCTGTATCTCTGCTTTGCGGGAATCTCTGCGGCCATAGGTCAGTTTGGTATCACAACGGCCTATAAGTTTGCACCGGCCAAGGATATTTCCGTGTTTGATTATACGCAGGTGGTTTTTGCTGCGATCCTTGGAATGGTATTTCTGGGAGAAACACCGGTGCCCCTCAGCATTCTCGGTTATATCATTATTATAGGAACTGCTTTTTTCCGGTGGCATCTGGCAAGAAGGAGAACAAATATATCGTGAACAGAAGGCGAACAACAGGAAAACACCATATTTTGTGGAAGAAAAAATATGAGATACTATTTGATTGATAGAATGTGCTGTTCTCTACAAATCATTGTGCATAATCGTTGTGCATTCTGACAAATTAACGAAAATGCCTTGAAATATTTAGACAATAGTGATAAACTATGGAAAGTCGCAAATAGGGCTCACAATTTGGGGGGCTAATTAAGGAGGATTTTGAGATGAAGCGTTTCAAGTACGTTGCACTTGCTGCTGCTATCGCAGCATCCGCTGTAGTACCCGCTACAGCTTCTGAAGCTGCTGTAAGCGGAAAGTGGAAAAAGGACAAGAAGGGCGATTGGTATGAGTTCTCTGACGGGACTTATGCTCAGAAGGAGTGGATCGGTGGTTATTGGCTGAGAGCTAATGGCTATTGGGACAAGGTAACCACAAAGGCAACCTGGAAGAAAGACAAGAATGGTTGGTGGTATGGTTACAAGGGATGGTATGCTGCTAAGAAGTGGCAGAAGATCGATGGAGTATGGTATTACTTCAATGAGGATGGTTACATCCTGACCGATCAGTACTTCGGTGGCTACAAGTTCAACTCTGACGGCGCTATGGTAGATGAAGGTTATGGCTGGCACCAGATTGAGGATGGACGTTGGTGGTATGGTAAGAGCGGTAAGGCCGGCGAGTATGTAAAGGACGGCTGGTTCATGATCGGCTCTAAGACCTATCGTTTCGATGAGAAGGGATACCTCCTCACATGGACAGTCAAGGAGATCGACGGCGTTGTATATTCCTTCGATTCCAATGGTAACCCGAAGAAGCAGACGGTTGTTACTCCGGCAGAGACCATTGAAGGCAGCATCGAGTTCTACATCACAGATGCAGACAGACAGAAGGCTGGTGAGGATATGGACTTCTTCCTGACCATGGCTACAGCTCCCGGAACAACAAAGGTAGTATATGTTGACGATGTTAAGAAGACTCTGACACACGTTGAAGGTGATGAGGATTACATCGCAATCGATGGTACACCGCTGGTTGATTATGTAGCTGCTACTACAACCAAGAAGTGCGTTGTTAAGGGCGTCGGTACTACATCTAAGCTGTTCAACGCTCTGTCTGTATCCGGTCTTGCTGATGGTGAGAGCTACAACTACAAGGTAGTGATCGGCAACACCACATTTACCAAGTTTGCAGTAACTGACAAGGTGATGACATTCACAGCTGATAAGGCAGGTTACAAGGCTCTGATCAGTGTTGATGGTAAGACTGCCTGGTTCCACAATGATATTACTACCAAGCCGTTCTATGTTGATCTTGTTCAGGCTGGCGTGATCGATGACAGCAAGACTGAGGTTAAGACTGTTGAGTTCCCGAAGCAGGATCCGGTTAACTAATTTGATAGTGTAGACGTAATCGCATGGATTAAGCTGTTAGGCGGGCACGCTTAACAGCTTATTCTGTGTAAATATGAGTGTAATATAATGATGCTGGGGTCAAAAGGTATTTTGCCCCCAGCTGATGATCCGCAGC
>CAMPAX010000088.1 GCA_946633495.1 uncultured Lachnospiraceae bacterium
TTCCGCCTCCGGCTCGCTTACCTCTGCGACCTCAGGTTCAGATGTTTCTGCCTGCGGCTCGCCTGCCTCTACGACTTCCGGTTCAGGTTCAGACGCTTCCGTCTCCGGCTCGCTTGTCTCTTCGGTCTCCGGTTCAGATGTTTCTGCCTCCGGCTCGCTTGCCTCTGCGACCTCAGGTTCAGATGCTTCCGTCTCCGACTCGCCTGCCTCTGCGACCTCAGGTTCAGATGCTTCCGCTTCTGCCTCCGACTCACTCGCCTCTACGGCCTCAGGTTCAGATGCCTCCGCCTCAGGTTCTTCCTCTGCAGCTTCAGAAGCTTCCGCCTCCTCCGCATCAGAAGATTCTGCGATCGTAGTATCTTCTTCCCAATTGATCGGTTCTTCTTCATCCTCCGGGAACTCAGGCTCCGGCAGGAGGGTATCTTCTATATCCTGCTCAACGGTTCCTTCCTCGGGGATCTCTGCCTCTTCTGCCGCAGGCTCCGCGATCTCCTCCTCGGAAACCTCAACCTCTTCTGCCACCGGCTCTGCGATCTCCTCCTCGGAAATCTCAGCTTCTTCCGCCGGCTCAGCCGTTTCTTTCACAGGGATCTCCGTCTCTGCCGCGATCGGTTCCGATTTCTCTTCGTCTTTCGTTCCCGATATTTCCGGCTCATCCCATGACTCCGCCGCTGAAAGCGTTCCCATGGCCGATCCGGAACCCTCTTTCCTTACTGCAGCACAGAGATTCAGGAGATTCAGCGGGCTTTGTTCCTCATCCTCTTCCTCTTCATCAAATCCTGAGATATCATCTGCTTCCGCCGCAAACCCGTCATCAAGATCAAAATGGATCATTTGCTCCAAAGCATTTTCATCGGATTCCTCATCCGATTGCTGCTCCTGACCGGTCTTCTTCGGTTCATCTTTTGAATCCCCGGCATTCATCTCACCGCCGGCAGTTTCCTCAGCGTCATTCTTTTCAGAAGATTCAGGAGGTTCAGAATCCTTCCGGTCCTGATCCTCCGCTGACTCCGATCCGTTCCCGGCATGATCCGGGTTTTCCGAATCATTTTTCTTATCTTCGGATTCAGCAGGAGTTTCGTTGCCTTTTTCCGTCTCCCCTTCTTTTTCGGAACCCGGCGCATCCTCCGTATCTCCGGCAGTTTCCTGCCCATCCTGAGACGCCTGTTCCTCCGAGGTTTCTTCCTCTTCCGATTCCGAATCCGGGGAATCCGGATTCTTTTTCCGGAACTTCCGTTTCAAAAAGGATTTAAACTTCTTCTCTGTTCCCGGTTCTTCAAGGATCTCGGCAGATTCCGAATCCGCCTCGGGATCTCCCGCATTCAGAGTTTTAAGTTCCTCCTCCGTCAGCTCCGACGGATGCATCCTTTGATAATCCTTCTTCAGCTGCTCTCTTTCAAGTTCGCGGATCTCATCCTCCGCAGGATTCCTGTCCGGACGTTTCTCCTCTGCAAATATCCAAAACAGGTCTTCGGCACTTTTTCTTCCGTCCCGAACATCCTGAATATCATCTAACCGATAGCTCCTCCGGAATGTGGCCTTATAATCGGCAGCTATCATTTCCGTATCTTCCCCCAGCATGGTCAAAAGAAGGAAGAGTTCAAAACTCCACTCTTCATCCATGGAGTGTGTGAAATGCGGTTCCAGGAGTTCGAAGAGTTCACGAAGCTTCTCTTCCCCTGCTTTACCGAACAGCTCTGCCTTTTTCATCACATACGTGATCTTGTCTTGTTCCTGGGCATTTCCCTTTGCATTGAACAGATACTGTTCCCGGTACTGTTCGGCCAGATCATAGAATCCTTGTTTCAGATAAAATGTGATGATGGAATAAAGGATCCTGTTGGACTCCGGTCCCTTGATGTGCGCTTTCACGTACATATTCCGGGCTTCGGACAAACGTCCCACATTCTCATAAACCTCACCGCAGATCCGCAGAAACTGAGGGTTCAGGGATTTTTCCAGGTCCTGGGAATCCAGGATTCCTTCGGCAAGACTGTATTCGTGCGCCTCAGCCAGCTCCTTTATTTTGTTCACACTCGTCATACTCAGTCCGGAGCTCAAGTTCATTCACCTCGTAAAACCTAATCATTCTCTAAGTATTTCGGTAAAGATCAGTGATCTTCCTCCTCAAATACTTTCTCAACTTTCTCTATCACGGTATCCTTCATATTGCTGCGGGTCTTCTCATACTGAAGCCCGGATTCCATGATCTCAAGCAGCTGCAGACGGTACTTCGGCTCGATGACCTTGATGTAATCCATTAATACATCCTTGATCTCGATCACATATTCTTTCTCGCGCATCCGCTCGATCATCTCATCGTAATTGAAGGATGTGGTGATCTTGATATCATCATGTTTTCTGCCGCAGACCAGACACTCGTCTGTTCCGGCCTCATTCACATGGCCGCAGTTGCAGGTCCAGATCATACCATCGGTCTGATACTTCTCAACCGCATCGATTCCACGCTTCTGCTTCAGAGACTCCAGACGATGCGCCGACATGGATACATTGATGGGCGAATCGTTGCAGGCGAAAACTGCCCGCGGAGTCGCATATTTACTGATGATGACTCTTGCTTCCTTTAGAAGCATAATATCATTTGCAGTGATCTCAACAGGGAACGCTTCCGACTCGATCTGCTGTACATTTCCTTTATCAAACACCAGATCAACGTCCTTGATCACCAGACGTTCATCATATACATTCGTAAGCTCCACATTTGCCCGAACGGCCAGGATGTCATCTTTATTGTAGTTGAAGAACAGCACCTTCATATTGATGTTATCCTTCTCGCCCTCCAGAGTGACACGAACCGGACGAGGAACCATCCGTTCATAATAGTTCATGACTACCAGTTCTTTCCGTACCGGTCGCTTAGGTTTCGGAAGCTCACGGATCGTTACTGCGGTTCCGTAGATCACAGCACCAAAAGAACCACCCTCAAGAGTCGTATAGACCGCATTTACTCCGAGAATGGCATTTGCTTTTTTCTTCTTTGCCGCTTTGATGAGACTCTTCTCCGCATCTTCTCTGGCTGTTTCCACCTTGACCAGATCCTGCTCGGATGCGTTGGTCACACTTGCAGCAAGTCCTTTGATGAAGTTCGATCCCAGGATGGACTCCCCACACACAATTCCGAGATAGTCTACCACTTCATATCCTTCGAAGCCCGTTCCGGTAGTCAGTAAAATGTCTGCCATGTTCTTTTGTTCCTCCCCAATATCCGGCGGATGAACGCCCCATAAAACGATCTTTCTCCGCCATGTTTCCGTACGATACACGTACACTGCTAAATTATAGCATAAAATCGGCTTAAATGAAATAAAAATTCAAGGAAATTCCACCTTCGGACAGGATTCCACCCCGTTCCGATCCCGAATTTACACTTTATTTCCCTGCATTCCCGCTCTTTGATTACACACCTGGAAACGGCAGAGGTTTTTTGTTTACATAAGTATGGTACCGATACTCGATGGAGAAGCAGGTCTCCTCCTCCCCTTCTTCCGCCAGTTCCCATTCCGGAAGCTTCTCAAGATTCGGGAAATAGGTATCCGCCTCGTAAGCGTAATCGATCCTGGTAATGATTGCCTTATCACAGTACGGGATCAGGAGATTATATACGCTCCCTCCTCCGATAACATAGATCTCGTCAGAGATGTATCCGGACAGCTCCCGGAACAGTTCCTCCTCATTATGGACCACAATGCCTCCCCGGATCTTAAAATCCTTCTTCCGGCTGAGGATGATGTTGGTCCTCTGGGCCAGCGGCATACCGTTCGGGAAACCGGCCAAAGTCTTTCTCCCCAGAACCACCACATGATTCAGCGTATGCTTTCTGAAGTTTTTCATATCACTTGGGATCCGGACCAGCAGCTGATCCTTAAGTCCGATCCCCCAGTTATTATCTACCGCTGCGATTGCTATCATAGTTTCTCCCTTTCCAAATCAACGCAGTACCCGATTTTTGCGCCAGAGTATGTGGCTGTTCCACCCTCCGGATCATACAGCGATGGGAATGTTCTTCACCTGAGGACCCGTCTGATAATCCTCCACCACAAAATCCTCCGGAGTGAACTGATAGAAATCCTTTACCTCAGGGTTCAGAGTCACCTTTGGTGCCGGGAACACCGGTCGTTTTATCAGCTCTTCCACGATGGGGATATGTCTGTCGTAAATATGTGCGTCGGCGATCACATGCACCAGCTCCCCGGGCCTGAATCCCGTCACCTGTGCGATCATCATCAGCAGGGCACTGTATTGCACCACATTCCAGTTATTTGCGGCAAGCACATCCTGAGACCTCTGATTCAGCACTGCATTCAGGCGGTCCCCCGTCACATTGAAGGTCATGCTGTATGCGCATGGGTAGAGATTCATTTCCGAAAGATCCTGATGCACATACATATTTGTCATGATCCTGCGGCTGTAAGGATTCGCTTTCAGATCGTAAAGCACCCGGTCCACCTGGTCAAAATCCCCCTCCTTGTAATGATGCTTCACACCCATCTGGTAGCCATAGGCCTTTCCGATGGAGCCTGTCTCATCCGCCCATTCATCCCAGATATGGCTCTTCAGGTCATGGACATTGTTGGACTTCTTCTGCCAGATCCAGAGAACCTCATCGATGGCAGATTTAATGTAGGTCTTCCGAAGGGTAATGGCCGGAAATTCCTCCGAGAGGTCATATCGGTTTACAACTCCGAATCGTTTGATGGTATAGGCGAAGCTCCCGTCCTCCCACCTGGGACGTACCTTCTCCCCCTCGGTACTGTATCCGTTATCGATGATATCCCTGCACATATTTATAAACAACGTATCCGCTTTGCTCATAAATGACCTCCCGAATTCTTTTTCCCCTCGCTTCATCTTGTTTCATGTTATTCTCAACAAGGCTCCGCAATGCGTTCAAACCGTTCCTGAATGCGTTCGAATCAAGTCCTTCTAAGGTGTTTTTGCTCCGATCCGGAAATCAAAACACATCCTGACGCAACATGATAACGATTATACACCCATTCCCCCTGCATATGGTACCATAATTTTTGCATCTGATGCACTGTTTTTTCGGCCGAACCATATTTACGATCCGGGCTTCCTGTTTCAAAGCAGGTAAAGCCCGGCAGCAACTGTACGGATCAAAAAGGAGGTACAACCATGTTTCCAAACATTTTCTGGGGTTATCTGCTGCGAAGATTAAGACACAGCCACCACATCCTTCAAAAGCAGCTCGCACAGGTTATGCATTGCACACCGCAGAATATCAGCAGCCTTGAGGGCGGGCGGACTCAACCCTCAGCAGAAGAGATCGCCACCCTGTCCTACATATACGGGACAAATCTTTTCGAATACGTCTATCGTTGTCTCCCGGAGGAATATTTAGAGGAACAGCGGATCTTCCGGGAGGCATATGTCCTTCCTTCTGTCAGAGCAGGGAAATCCCTGTCCGAAGCCGGCGAATCCGGATCGCAGATAAAAGGCGCCGGATCAGAAACAAAAGAGGATTTCATGAAGAAAACCGGAAAATCACAAAAAAACGGAAGAGCTTCCTCCTCCGTGTCTCCAAAGGAGCAGCCCGACCGGACACGGCTGCTCTATCGTCCGGACCCCTCCGTTGACCCTCTGGAGCAGCTTACGACCGGACCGAACCTTCTTGTGGCGGACGATCACCCCTACAATCCTTTCGGGGCAGCCCGTTTCCCCTCCGGAAAGGAAAAGGACGAAAGCAGTCCGTAAGATTATCCTGACAGGAAAGAAGCGGCGGATCCGTCTTTACGGTCCGCCGCTCAGCTTCCTTCTTCATCCGATTTCTCATCCGTTTCACATCCGTTTCGGATATCCGGATTCAAATCAATCCGTGCCGACTCTTTTTTTGCTCCGCACGATCTATCCCGTCAGGGCAGGATCACCCTCAGCGCTTCCTTTGCGCTATCCACTTCACCGCGGTTCAGCGCACGGCTGGCTTTCAGGATCCTCAGCCGGGAATTCTCAGACATATCATAGGTCTGAAGCCGGTCCATACTTGCCACCGCATCTTCAATCTCGGAATCATTCAGAAGCTCCAGCACATCTCTTGCCATGGCCTCCACATCCGTCCAATGCAGGTAGATGCCGTTGGTCTTTGCCTTCTTGGTCATGGTCGCCACAAGCTCGACATTTCTGCCAAGATACATGGCCACGCCGGAAACCACCCGTTCCCAGGTGAGCAGCGTCCGTCCCCAGACATGCTCCGCCACATCCAGGCTGTCGTCCTTGCTCATATTCACATGGTCATCGAATACATCCGCCAGATATCTCGCACCGATAAGTCGAGCGGACTCCCGGACCTCACGGGCCCCCTCCATATAAGACCGCGCATCATTTCCAAAAACATACAGGGACAGCTTCCCGCGGTACTCTTCGTAAAGATCACAGAATCTTCCCATCTGCTGCTTATACTCCGCCATATCTCCACCATTGGCAGCCAGCCCGTCGGAAAATGCGATACCACAGGGCTGCAGCGCTTTTGCCGCACCGGCCCGCTCTTCGATCCTCGCGATCAGACGCGGATCCTCCGGCAGCATCTTCGGAGACAGATTATCCAAAAGAATCTTGCAGAACAGCGCTTCATCCACCGGCATACGGAGCATCCCTTTAAAGCCCTCCTTCAGGATCTCCTCCTCCGGTGTCCGGTCATTGGTATCTACCAGTGCATAGATCTTGGCATCCCGGCATTTGCTTTCCTTTGTGGAACGGATATTCCGAAGTGTCTGGGCTCCGTCCATCAGCGGAAGGTCCTTTGCGATGCAAATGATATCATACTTGTCCTTCAGTACCCGCTCCATACACGCCATCCCCGTGTGAGACACCGTGGTGATACAACCGAGCTTGTCCGACAGCTTCTTCAGTTCGATCAGGTCGTCTCCCTTCTTATCGATCAGAAGCACATAGCACTTCCCCATGTTCTGATCTAATCTGAATTCCGGGATCGGATCCTCCTCCGGTTCTTCCTCGATCCCGCGGATCTGATTCAATTTCTTTAATGCACTTTCTTTCAGATTCTCGAGCATGCTTTGTTCCTCATCTTTCCATGTATTGCTTTCGGAAGATCTTTATCTATCCAAGAACAACCTTGCGGAAATTCTTCTTGCCTCTCTGGATGATGAATTCTCCCGCAAATGCGTCCTTTCCGTAACTCTGCTTAAAATCCGTGACCTTCTCACCGTTCACGATCACACCGCCCTGTTCGATGGCTCTCCGGCCGTCGCTCCGGGTCTTCACCAGTCCGGTTGCCACCATAATCTGGATGGCATCGATCACACCGTCCTTAAAATCCGCATCTGTGATGACAGCCTCCGGCATATCCGCTGCGCTTCCGCCGCCAAAGAAAGCCTTCGCGCCTGCCTCCGCCTTCTTTGCTTCCTCTTCGCCATGCACCATGGTGGTAAGCTCCATGGCCAGGATCTCCTTTGCACGGTTCAGCTCCGCATCCTTCCATGTCTCCATCTCACGGATCTTTTCCATAGGCAGGAAGGTAAGAAGTTTCAGACACTTGATGACATCATCATCGGAAACATTTCTCCAATACTGATAGAACTCAAAGGGTGATGTCTTCTCCGCATCCAGCCATACCGCGCCCTTCGCGGTCTTACCCATCTTCTTTCCCTCGGAATTGAGCAGCAATGTGATGGTCATGGCATAGGCATCCTTCCCAAGCTTCTTCCGGATCAGCTCGGTACCGCCCAGCATGTTGGACCACTGGTCATCACCGCCGAACTGCATGTTGCAGCCGTACTTCTGATACAGCATGTAGAAGTCATAACTCTGCATCAGCATGTAGTTGAACTCCAGGAAGTTCAGTCCCCGTTCCAGGCGCTGCTTGTAGCACTCTGCCGCCAGCATCTTGTTCACACTGAACTGGGAACCAATGTCCCGAATAAACTCGATATAATTCAGTCCCATCAACCAGTCCGCATTGTTCACCATGATGGCTTTGCCTTCACCAAAGTCGATGAAACGGCTCATCTGTTTTTTAAAGCATTCGCAGTTATGGTCGATGGTTTCTTTTGTCATCATAAGACGCATATCCGTCCGGCCGGAAGGGTCGCCGATCATGGCAGTTCCGCCGCCCACCAGCGCTATGGGCTTGTTGCCTGCCATCTGCAGACGCTTCATCAGGCACATTGCCATAAAATGTCCCACATGCAATGAATCCGCCGTAGGATCAAATCCGATATAGAAAACCGCCTTTCCGCTGTTTACCAGCTCACGGATCTCTTCTTCATCCGTTGTCTGTGCGATCAGTCCTCGTTCGATCAGTTCTTCATAAACACCCATTTTCAGGTTTCTCCTTAGTCCATAGATTTCGTATCGGCTCGACGGTTCATATTTTCGGAAGCTTCTCCCGCGCCCAGCACTCTGTTTCAATTTCTCCGAAAATAGATTTTAACATAATCAACGGATTTTTTGAATAGCAAAATCAAAGAATGCGAGAGCCAGGCCGACTCCCGCATTCTCAATCCTCATATTTTCCTTATTGTCCCGGCATTGGCATCGTCGTTTTTTTGTCTATCATTCATCCCGCAGCGGGTCACTTGTCGTATATCTCCAGTCGCTGGTAAACAGGCTCCAGATGCTGATATCCTTTTGCTTTTCTGTCGGTGCCTGATCCAGAAAATCGATCTTATCAATGGAAGCGGAAGTCTGGAGATTTGCCCTGGCCATATCGATATTCCGCATGATCAGATCATCCGAGCTATCCAGCAGAGACTGGACAGGGAAGATTGCCAGATACATCAGAAATGCGTCGCTGACAGCATACGGGTCATCAATGTCCAGCATCCTTTGATGCGCCAAGATACAAAAACCCCAACATTGTAATATCATCAAACTGATCCGCTTCGCCTACAA
>CAMPAX010000089.1 GCA_946633495.1 uncultured Lachnospiraceae bacterium
AATTCGACCGGAAGAATTATTTCTATCCGGATAACCCGCAGAACTATCAGATCTCACAGCTGTATTATCCAATCTGCAGGAACGGATATGTGGCAATTCAGGATGCGGACGGAAATGAGAAGCATATCAGGATCCATGAGATCCACATGGAGGAGGATGCCGGCAAGCTGGTGCATGATGCCTTCACAGATGAGACCTATGTGGATTTTAACCGCTCCGGTGTGCCGCTGATCGAGATCGTGTCCGAACCGGATATGCGTTCCGCCGACGAGGTGATCGCCTATCTTGAAGGCCTCCGTGAGACCATCCAGTATCTGGATGCTTCGGACTGCAAGCTGAATGAAGGCTCCATGCGGGCGGACGTGAACCTTTCTATCCGGGAGAAGGGCAGCGAAGAGTTCGGTACCCGTACCGAGTCCAAAAATCTGAACTCTTTCCGTGCGATCAAACGTTGTATCGAAAATGAAGTAAACCGCCAGATCGATCTTATCGAGTCCGGCGAAAAGGTGGTACAGGAGACCCGGCGTTGGGACGATGAGAAGGGATATTCCTACCCCATGCGTTCCAAAGAGGATGCACAGGACTACCGGTATTTCCCGGATCCGGACCTGGTACCCATCGCAGTGTCTGAGGCCTGGATCGAAGAGATCCGCGGGCGTCAGCCGGAAATGCGTGCAGAGAAGATCGCACGTTATAAGGAAGAATATCAGCTCCCGGATTATGATATCGATCAGCTGACGGGAGAGAAGAAGCTGGCCGATCTCTTTGAGGGAGCGGTTGCAGCCGGTGCCGATCCGAAGAAGGCTTCCAACTGGCTGATGACGGAAACCATGCGTCTCATGAAGGAGACCGGCACGGATGCTTCGAACTTAAAGTTCAGCGCGAAGAATCTGGCTGAACTGATCGCCCTTGTGGATGCCAGGGAGATCAACGGAGCCGTGGCGAAGGAAGTGTTTGAGAAGGCAGTCTTCTCCGATAACCTGAGTCCGGCGCAGTATGTAAAGGATAACAATCTTTCCACCAGGGCAGATGACGGCGTTCTTTCCGAGGTGGTTGACCGGGCCATCGCAGCCAACCCGAAGGCGGTAGAAGATATAAAGAACGGCAAGGGCAAGGCCATCGGAGCTATCGTGGGCTACGTCATGAAAGAGATGAAGGGAAAATGCGACCCTGCTGCCGTGAATAAAATGATTGCAGAGAAGCTTGGCTAAGACAGAGAATATCATAAAGGGAGATGGATCGAAGCCTTTGGGGATCGGAACCCAAAGGAAGCATAATGCGTCGGTCCTTCCCCATTTGGACAGGAGCCAGAATGCGTGTAGAACTTGCCGTGGTGATGCCGGCATATAACGAAGGAAACAGAATATATGAGAACCTGCTGACAGCAGCAAATGTGATCGGACAGTTTTGTCCTTCTTTCAGGATCATTGCCGTAAATGACGGAAGCACGGATAATACGGAAGCCCAGATGCGAAGAGCAGCGGCCGAAAACTCGAGGATCGGTATCATTTCCTATGAAAAAAACAGAGGGAAGGGCTATGCCATCCGACGTGGGATGAGTGCCAGCAAAGCGCAGTATACAGCTTTTTTGGATGCGGATCTGGACCTTCCGCCGGAGCAGCTGGAGGATTACCTTTCAGTGGCAGAGCAGGAGAAGAAGGATATCGTCCTTGGCTCCAAGCTGCATCCCGGATCGAATCTGGAGTATCCCTTCTATCGAAAGGTCATGACCATGGGGTACTATCTCTACCTCAAGCTGCTGTTTCATCTGCCGATCCGTGACACACAGACCGGGATCAAGCTCTTTCGTACGGATGCCATCCTGCCGGTGGTACAGGCTATGCGGTCGGACAGATTCTGCTTTGATATCGAGATGCTTGCACTTGCAAAGAAGCGTGGGCTCTCCATGGAAGAACGGCCGGTGGTGGTACGTTATCACGGGGACGGAGAGAGGAAGACAAAGATCCGCCTGAGGACGGTCTTTGATATGTTTTTTGAGAGCTTCCGCATCTGGAGAAGACTTTCAACTTATGAATAATGCTTGCATTTTAAAGGAATCTGTCTTATAGTATTGCAAATCAGACCATAGTATGATAAATATGATATTATGTAAACAAACATCGTAAGGAGTTTTTTATGTCATATAACGATGATTTTTATGATGATGACGAATACGGTGAAGACGATTATTATGATGATCCGGTCGAACAGAAGAACCATCGGGGATCGGATGATGAGGAAGACGAAGGGCGGGGAATATCCTCCAATGCAAAATGGGGAATCGCGCTGATCATCGAACTGATCATCATCGTAGGCCTGATCTTCGGACTGGTCCGTTCCTATGTTCACAATAAATACAGTCTTTTGGATGTTCAGGAACTGAATAAGGAAGAACTTCTCATTAATGAAGGAGTGAATGAAGAGCAGATGAAGGGCTATACCAACATTGCTCTTTTCGGTGTGGATGCAAGAGACTCGAGCCTCGGTGCGGGAAATCGCAGCGACGCCATGATGATTGCCAGTATCAATAATGACACAAAGGAAGTAAAGATCATATCCGTATACCGGGACACTTTGCTGGAAATCCCGGATGAGGACGGCGAATTTACGGCAAAGATCAATGCATCCTACGCTTACGGCGGGGCGAAGCGTGCCATCCAGGCGCTGAATTCGAATCTGGACATGAATATCACGGACTTTGTTACCGTGAACTGGGAGGGGCTTACCCGTGCGATTGATGCTATCGGAGGCGTTCCCATCCATGTGGAAGAAAATGAGCTGGATATGCTGAATGCCTGTCTGACAGAGCAGATCAGCGCCACAGGTATTTATTCCGACGGAGTGTTTGAGACGGGACTTATCGTTCTGAACGGCGCACAGGCAACTGCTTATTCCCGGATCCGAAGCACGGATCAGGGAGATATCACCCGGACCGAGAGGCAGCGGGAAGTGATCATGGCCGTAATGGAGAAGATGAAGAGCAGTGATCTTTCCACGATCGACAATGCCATCGATGAAGTTTTCCCATATATCAGTACCAGTATGTCCGAAGACAAGATGATCGATCTGGCAAAGAGCGTCCGGTCCTACAAGCTGGATAAAACAGCCGGGTTCCCGTTCCAGTTCCGTTATTACAGTTCGGATCAGAAAGGGTCCTGTATCGCACCGGAGGATCTGACCGGAAATGTGTCAGCCCTTCATCGCTATCTTTTCGGACTTCAGGATTATACACCGACCACGTCCGTACAGCGGATATCCAATGTAATTTCAAATGAAACCGGATTCTTCAGCAACGGCAAGGTAGCAACGCCGGATGAGGAATCGGGAGAGTAGATTCATTCACGTGGCGATCCGGAGGACGGGTGGCCACGTGAATTCTTGTTGGACAAGCTGATCCGAGGAACGGGTGACCGCGTGGATTCAGGTATGAAGCGGATGGTCCCGGAAAAGAAAGGATCATTTCAGACGGGCGAAGCAAGAACAGGAGGATGAGTCAGATGAAAAAGCATATTATGGTAGCCCAATCCGGAGGCCCCACGGCAGCGATCAATGCATCGCTTGCGGGGGTGATCCGGGGAGCACTTGGAAGCGGAATATATGACAAGATCTATGGATCGATCCACGGGATCAGCGGCGTGCTGAACGAGAATTTTATGGAGCTCTCCGAGCGGGCGCGTACGGAGGAACATTTTCTGGAACGTCTGGCACTTTCGCCGGCGATGTTCCTGGGGTCCTGCCGGGTGAAGATGTCGGATCCTCTGGAGGAGCCTGAGATCTATGATCAGATCTTCCACACATTGGAGAAAATGCACATCGGGGCGTTCTTCTATATCGGCGGAAATGATTCCATGGATACCATCACAAAGCTTTCCATAGCGGCAAAGGCATTTGGTTCTCACATCCTTTTTGCCGGTGTTCCGAAGACCATCGACAATGACCTGATCCATACGGATCATACGCCGGGCTATGGCTCAGCGGCAAAGTATATCGCATCCAGCATGCTGGAGATCGCGCATGATACCTACATTTATGATCTGCCCTGCGTGACCATCGTGGAGATCATGGGACGCGACGCGGGCTGGCTGACATCAGCCGCCGCCCTTGCAAGAAACGAATACAACAAAACTCCGCAGCTGATCTATCTTCCGGAGGTTCCCTTCAGCCGGAGCAGATTTGTGGCGGATGTAAAAAATGAACTGAAGAAAAGTAAAAATGTAGTTGTGGCGGTATCGGAAGGAATCCGTGACGAGAAGGGAATCTACATCAGCGCGAAAGAGGCTGTGGCGGACAAGTTCGGACATATGCAGCTTTCCGGCGTGGGTAAGGTGCTGGAAAATATCATAAAAAGGGAGCTTCACGTCAAGGTCCGTTCGATCGAGCTGAATATCCTTCAGCGCTGCGCGGCCCACATTACCTCTGCACAGGATCTGAAGGAATCCGAAGAGCTGGGAGAGATGGCCGTAAAACTGACCGAAAATGGGAAGACGGGATTCATGACATCCATTCATCGGATCTCCGATACCCCGTACCGGTATGAGATCCGGCAGGCGAGTCTTACGGAGATCGCAAATAAAGAAAGGTCCGTACCCCGGGAATGGATCAATGAGGCGGGAAATGATGTAACCGAGGATATGCTTCGTTACATCCGGCCGCTGATCGCCGGAGAGACGGCTACCGAATGGAAGGACGGACTTCCGGTTTATCTGCCTGTGCCTCATCTGAATCATGCGGGAGAGTAAGACCGGACGCTGATATAGTTTTACAAATAGACATATATCGGCCTATTGTCTGACAGCTTGAACGTTTTCTTCTTGCATTTTCTGATGACAGGGAGTATAATGAGCTTAAAGAAAGAAGCAGGAAACGGATCGTGTGCAGATATCTGGGATGCTCGACAACTCCTGTTCATTTGAACCTACATCTACTTTGAACGGGAATCCTATATCTGTGGCCGGATGACCAGCCTCCTTTGAGTGGACTTCAGAAAGTCACTTGCGGACACCCACCTGGCAATTTTGCTAGGAGTCAAACGCAGGAGCCGGCATCTCGGGTATGTGCATACGATCCTGTCATGAACCGAAGAACATAGGTTATTGTATAGAAAGGCAGCTGTTGGCTGCCTTTCTTTGTGAAATCATTATCTGAATTGGAGGCGGGCATGAAGAAATGGATCCTCAGGATCACGGATTTCATAAAAGGAACGGCAGATGAACATATCGACGCTTTCGCCGGGCAGTCCACATTCTTTATCTTTCTGTCCTTTTTTCCTTTGCTGAACATCCTCCTTGCGCTGGCACCATATCTGCCTTTTTCCGAGACGCAGATCACGGATCTGATACTGAAAGCCATCCCGGGAGAACTGACCGGAGTCGTTAAAAATATCATTTCCGATATTTATACACATGGTACGTCTTCCTTTACCATTATATCGATCCTGATGGCTGTCTGGTCCGCGGCAAAAGGGATCATGGCCATTCGAAACGGTCTGAATGAAGTCTATCGGTCCAGGGAGAAAAGGAATTTTCTGGTGATTCGGGCCATCAGTGCATTTTATACGGTGCTTTTCATAGCGGTTCTGGTGATCCTTACCTTTGCGAACCTTTTCGGACGGCAGTTATATGAAAATGTTCTTGATAAGCATGAAGGGATCCGTGATATTGCCCGGCTGATCGTGAATCTGAGAGGAGTTGGGTCCTTCCTGATCATCTTCCTCCTGCTTTTGGGCATGTATACATTTATGCCAAGCAGAAAACTTCTTCTTCGGTATCAGGTTTTCGGCGCACTTTTCGCGGCAGGTTCCTGGGTGCTGGTGTCCTGGGGATTCTCTTACTACATCGAGTATGTAATGTCGAAATCCCAGATGTACGGTTCGCTTACCACCATCATCATGCTGCTGTTATGGCTGTATATCATGGTGAGCCTGATCTTCTATGGAGCCCAGATCAACGTATTTCTGTATGAACACGTATATAAGGAACGAGCGGACCGGCTGACGGAACGGCGCTTCAAGCGCAGGGCGGTTCGCGAGGCAAACAGAGCAAAGAAAATGATCCTGTTCTTTCAGAAAAGAGGCTGGAAGATCCCGAAGAAGATAGCGAAAAAGTATGACTATCTGATGGATCCTTCGGAGAAAGAAGAAATGGAGGGGGTAAGATGATGAGAAAAACAGGAAAAATGAAGCAGGCTGTCTGTAAACTGATGGTTGCCGGTTTTTTGCTGACAGCCGGTGTTTCAGGTGTGTCCGGCTCTGCGGAAGCGGCAAGCGGTACCTGGAAGCATAACAAGAACGGATACTGGTATGAGTATTCGGACGGTACGTATCCGAAGAACCAGTGGCTGCAGATCGGTAAGAAGTGGTATCACTTTGATGCAAAGGGGTTCATGCAGACCGGCTGGCAGAAGATTGGCGGTAAGTGGTATTATTTCGGACCGAAAACCGGTGCCATGCAAACCGGATGGAAGACCATCGGAGGGAAGACATATTACCTGAAGGCGGATGGTTCCATGGCGGCAAATGAATACTGCCAGGGCTATTGGCTGAATAAGGATGGTACCTGGACTGTGAAGGCAAAGGCGGATTGGAAGAAGAATTCCGTTGGCTGGTGGTATGAGGATACAAAGGGCTGGTGTCCGAAAAGTCAGTGGCTGAAGATCGACGGGAAAGACTACTATTTTCTTGCGTCCGGATATATGGCGGTAAGCCGCTGGATCGGGAAGAGCTATGTTGGCTCGGACGGTGTCTGGGTTCCGGGGAAAAAGTCAATCAACTGGACGAGTCTGTACAAGAAATTCCTTGAAGATAAAGGTTATCAGACACTGGGACAGGGAAATGATATTAATGCGTATTCCAGTGCAAGTCTTTATGATATTGACCGTGATGGAATCCCGGAGCTGTTGATTGACAGCTTCGTATACAGGTGTTCTTCCGGGAAGGTCGAATATGTCGGTAAAGCGGAAGGTTCCGGCTGGTTTTATATCAAAACAAAAGCAAATCCGGAAGGGATATTGTGCAACGCCGTGTGGTCAGGAAATGTCCGAAAGAACTATCAATACAGCCTGAAGGGAAAAACACTTTCATCAAAGCAGATAAGCATAAGTGACACAACCAGGACGGAATCCTTATACAGGCTGTATCTGGATGCGATGATAACGGAACTGCCGTCGTATTCGTCGCTTTTGGAGAAAGAGGATCCCTATCTTTGGACAGGGGACATGAAGCAGTTTTTGGACGCGCTTACATTTACTTCGCATGATTTTGATTACCGGAGCTCAGATCCGTTTGAGATCAATTACCTGTACTGGCACACGAGCTATCCGACAGACCCTGTGACGTATTCGTATGATATGGGGTATCGGAGTGGAAGCTATCAGAATGATCCCAAGGGAGAGTTCGGAACTTACTTCTATAAACTGGATGGAAAGAAAGCAGATTGGATTCTGAAAAATGTCTATAATTGTTCGGTTTCTGCAATCTCCGCAACGAAGCGGACAGTTCCGAAAAACTCCGGCGAAATGTTCCCCATGTATTATCAGAACGGGTACTATTACACTTCACCGTACGGAAATTTTGAGGGTACATATCTTATCTCTGTCCAGGAGGTTCGATCCGTAAATGGTCTGTATGTTGTTAAGTATTGTGTGAATCAGTATTATATGGGTGAGGCTTACGATAAAAATGTATACTATGCAGTGCTTGGTCAGAAGACTGTCAGCGGAAAGACTTTCTGGTCGATGTACATCAATTCGGACACTAAACCGTCCGATTCGGAAGTGAAGGCGATTAAGAAAGTAACTCCGGATAAGCTTCCGTAGATCGGAAGAAAGAAGAGGCCTGTAAACAACAAACCGGGTGCATGCCATTAACATCAGTAAGAAGTGGTATTACTTCCGGCCGGACGGAACCATGGCGGTGAAGGAATACCGGGATGGATACTGGCTGAACAAGGATGGTGTCTGCACCGGCTTCCTGAAAGCCGTCTGGAGAAGAAGCGGCAGGAACTGGTGGTTCGGTGATGGCATCTGGTATGCTAAGAACCAGTGGCTTACCATTGATGGAATAGAATACTATTTCATGAAGAATGGTTTTCTGGCGACGAGCCAGTGGATTAGGGATTATTATGTGGGTTCGGACGGAGCCTATGTCGGAAAGCGTCCGAAGACAGGAGAGCTTCAATCTGTGAGTGTTTCAAATATGCCGGATTATAAGGGCATGGTAAATATTCTGGAGCATTATGGACAGTTTCACCGTTACTGGAACAGTGAGCGCCCCTGGGATGAAAACTTCTGGACGGAATTGTTCTTTTATTCGGATCTCTGCCAGAGCTGGCTTCCCATCACCTGCAAGAAGATCAAGGGAAGTGACCCTCTGGGCAAAAGCCCTGGTTCCACTTTTCATTATCGAGTTTCAGAGAAGGACGCAAAATGGTATCTGCACAATGTGATCAATGTATCCAAGGATATGATCAAGCAGTATCAGAGGAAGTCGGATATAAATTACTATCTGTATAACGGATACTATTATTTCTGGCAGCCGGGCATCGGCGGACCAGGTTACGAAGTGACGAACGTTTCCATCATGATGGATGGACCATACTATTATGTGGATTATACATTGCATTTATTAAATTGGAAGACCACGTATGATGACATGAGATTTCATGCGAAGATCGGCCGGAGGTATTCCAAGGGGAAGAACTTCTGGAGTATCTATGAGATCGTTAACGGAGAATA
The DNA here is from genome assembly GCA_946633495.1 of uncultured Lachnospiraceae bacterium. Lineage (GTDB taxonomy): Bacteria > Bacillota > Clostridia > Lachnospirales > Lachnospiraceae > Eubacterium_Q. The sequence continues at coordinate 8,731 of CAMPAX010000089.1, forward strand.
GGAGAGTACTATGATTAAGATCAGGAAAAAGCTG
>CAMPAX010000090.1 GCA_946633495.1 uncultured Lachnospiraceae bacterium
AGGATGCGGTTCGTTACAGCCGGGCTCCGGGGTATCCGGAGGCTGCCAAAGCTGCCATAGCGGAAATGGTCCGGCAGCAGCCGGAGTGTACATTTACGGATGAGGCAGAGGAAGGCGGAGAGGGAAAGAAAGAAAACCACGCAGAGGAAAAGAAGGATAACCACGGAGAGGGAAAAACCGGTTCCGACCCGGAGGGGAAGGAAATAACGGATGCGAAGGTCCGGGTACTGACCCGTGGTGTGGTGGTGCGGCACCTTCTTTTGCCGGGACAGCTGATCCAGGCGAAAATGATCGTCCGTTACCTTTATGAAACCTACGGAGACCGGATCTTCATCAGTCTCATGAGCCAGTTCACGCCGGACCATGAGGCGCTGGCGGCGCATTTCCCGGAGATCGACCGAAAGGTCATTGGTTGGGAGTACCGAAGCCTGGTGGACTATGCGGCCGGGCTCGGGGTAACAAATGGATTCATACAGGAGGGGGAGGCTGCGAGTGACAGCTTCATCCCTGCATTCGATGATACGGGAGTGTAGTACTCTGCCGGCGTGGGCGAAGCGCAGGATCGGCAGGAATCCGGATCCGGCAGTGGAGAAGGGACTGCTGCGGGCTGAATAGACTGCATTTCCGCCAGGCAGGTTTGCAAGGACAAGCTCCCGGTGACTTTGTCCGGGGGAGGCGAAACCCTTGACCGTGGATTCATATGATATTATGATGATAGGGCGAGAAGGTCCGAGCGACGCGCCTATGCGGTCGCCTGAGACCTTAATTGACCCGGCATTATGAACGTGCTGCGGCACCATGGACGGGCAAATACATGTTGAATGACAGAGGATTACAGCATGAAGATCGTGATCGTGGATGACGACAGTCTGGTGGCTGTCTCACTGAAAACCATTATCGAGGCAGGCGGGGACACGGAGGTTCTGGCAACGGGTCACAGCGGTGCGGAAGCGGTGGAACTGTACCGTACCCACCGGCCGGATATCCTTCTCATGGATATCCGTATGGAGGGAATGACCGGTCTGGAAGCAGGACAGACTATCCTGCAGGAGGACCCGGCGGCGCGGATCCTGTTCCTGACTACATTTAACGATGATGAATACATCCGAACGGCCCTGGCCATCGGCGCAAAGGGCTATATCATAAAGCAGGATTTTGACGGGATCCTCCCGGCACTCCGGGCGGTGCAGGAAGGACAGACCGTCTTCGGGGATCAGGTGGTGGACCGTCTCCCGGAGATGCTGTCTCCCGGAAAGAAGGCCTTCTCCCATGAGGCCTACGGACTCACGGATCAGGAGGCACAGATCGTGGAATGCGTGGCGGAAGGGCTTTCCAATAAAGAAATCGCGGAACGGCTCTATCTGTCAGAGGGAACCGTACGGAATTATATCAGCGTCATCCTGAGCAAACTGGAGCTTCGGGATCGGACGAATCTTGCAATCTTTTACTATAAGCATACCTGATCCGTAAATGGCGGAAGAAGCCGGGGGAATGCAGCGGACGATGCCCCCAAAGGTGCGGATCGAGGAAGGTGCAGCTGACAGATATCGTCCGGAGACTGGGAGACACGGAACATGGAGCGCGTCATTGATAAGTTCATACTCTATGCCGGTGCGGTGTACGTGATGTCTCTCTCCTTCGGTACGACCACGAGACCCTTTACGATCTACAGTACGCTGGCATTTGCCGCGGCCATGTTGTGGCTGATCCCGGGTGAATCCGCGAAGGCGGCTGAGGAAAGGGCCGGAGGCAAAACCGGTTTTCCTGCCCGGAGCAGACGGGTGTGGGCGGCGTGCCTTCTGCTGGATGCCACACTGATCCTGATCTTTTTTCAGCCGGGCTTTTTGGGGGCGCTTCCACTTTTAGTTTATGATCTGATCCTTTGCAGGCATTGGATCGGACTGGGACTGTCCGGCGCGATCGTGATCAACGGACTGTATCTGTGGATCGGTAATCTGAGGCAGGCAGGACCGGATCCGGCGGAAGTGGTGGACAGCCGCTGGCGTCCCACGGGAGAGATCCTGTGGAGTGTCATTTTCTTTCTGGTCCTGGCAGTGTGGATGTGCATAAAGACCGGACGGATCCTGGAGGATCGGCGAAAGATCAAGGCTCTCAGGGATGATGCCGCAGAACGCGAGCAGACACTGTCCCGGCAGAACGACCAGCTGATGGAAGCGCGGGACAGCGAAGTTATGACAGCGCAGCTGGCAGAACGGAACCGGATCGCCAGAGAGATCCATGATAATGTGGGACATACTCTGTCCCGGGCGCTGCTGCAGGTGGGAGCACTGCTCGCCATCCATAAGGAAGAACCGGTGCACGGTCAGTTATCGGCCGTACGGGAGACGCTGGACAGTGCCATGACCAATATCCGATCCAGTGTTCATGACCTGCATGATTCCGCTGTCGATCTGGAGGGAACCGTCCGGCAGATGACGGATCCGCTGAAGGAATCATTTCTGCTGAAGCTGGAGATCGATGTGTCGGCGGATATGCCACGGGAGAAGAAATACGGGATCATAGGAATCCTGAGAGAAGCGGTGTCCAATATCCTCCGTCACAGCAGAAACGACACGGTGCTGATCTCTGTGCTGGAGCATCCGGGATTCTATCAGCTGGTCGTACATGACTATCTGTCCGAAGGTGGAACGCTCCGGACACAGCCGGTGACGGGAAGAGAGTCCGCTGTCCCCGGAATCGGTCTCACCAATATTGAAACCCGGGTGCGGAGCATGGGCGGATCGGTGCAGATCACCGAAGAAGACGGATTCCGGCTCTTCGTCAGCATCCCGAAATAAAGGATTCATCAAGGGATAAGAAAGGATATACAAAAGATGAAATTACATGAACTGCTGCGATATAACGACATCGTGATCCAGTGTCACGATAATCCGGACGCGGATGCGCTGGCTTCCGGTTATGCCCTCTGGTGGTATTTCAAGCAGATGGGAAAGTCCGCGAATTTCATCTATCGCGGTCGGAATCCGGTGACGAAAAGTAATCTCAGGATCATGATCGAGCGGCTGGATATCCCTGTATCCTATGAGCCGAACTATATGACGATCCCGGAGCTTCTGGTTACGGTGGACTGTCAGTACGGGCAGAAAAATGTGACAAAGACCGATGCGGAGACGGTCGCTGTGATCGACCATCACCAGGTGACGTCGGAACTCACCGAGCTGTCGGAGGTTCGAAGCGGCATGGGGAGCTGTGCCACGATCCTCTGGGACATGATCCGGGAAGAAGGACTGTCCGTGGATGATGACAGGAACTTGTCTACGGCACTTTATTACGGGCTTTTCACCGACACCAACCGTCTCTCGGAGGTATCCCATCCCCTGGACCGGGATATGAGAGACAGCCTTCTGGTGAACCGGAGCATCATCACGGAAATGAGCAACTCCAACATTTCCCTGGATGAGCTGACCATTACCGGTCATGCAATCACCGGATATGAATACCATGAGGATCACAGGTATGTGATCCTTCGTACCGAACCCTGTGATCCGAACATCCTGGGAGTGATCAGCGATTTCGTTATGGAGACGGAAGGGATCGACGCCAGTCTGGCATATTATGTCAGTCCCTTTGAGGTGAAAATGTCCGTTCGAAGCTGTGTAAAGGAAGTGCATGCGGACGAGCTGGCGGCCTTTCTGGCGGACGGACTCGGCGGAGGCGGCGGGCATATCCTGAAAGCAGGAGGCACGCTCCGTCCGGAACGGATGGAAGAGTACGGGCTTCCCGGCGAGGATATCTTTGCGCTGGCTGACCGGCTGCTGATGGAGCGTATGGAGGCGTATTTCTCCCTGTATGAGGTAATGTATGCGAAGGAGACCACGCTGTCTCCGGAAGGACTCGTTCTCTATGAGAAGCAGCCGCAGGAACTGGGATGTGCAAAGCTTACGGATCTTTTCCCTGTCGGAAATCAGGTTTCCGTCCGCACGCTGGAAGGGGACGTGGACGTGATCGTAAAGGACGATCTTTATTTGATGGTCGGTCTGGAGGGGGAGGTATATCCGATCCAGGAAGAGAAACTGAACAAGAGCTATACCCGTACCGGGAAGCCTTACAGCAGGGTCTTCGATTATGATCCGAGTCTTACCAATGTTCTTACGAAGGAACGGAAGAACGTGATGGAACACGCCATGGGAGTCGTAAGCTCCGGGGGTACAAGGATTCTGGCAAAACCGCTGGATCGTTATGTGAAACTCTTTACCGCCTGGGACGAGGAAAAATATTATTCCGGAAATCCCGGTGATTATATCGCTGCACGGGAGGATGATCCCCATGACATTTACATCATCCGCGGACGGCTGTTCAACAAGCTTTATAAGCCGGTGGATGAGGGGTAAACTGTAAGACACCCGGACTTATTACTCGATCCGCTGCAGGACGAAAAAGACGATGCGACATTGCGCTGCATCGTCTTTTTTTTCCGGGTATAAAAATGTGAGTGATCCTGATCCTTGTCTCCCGGTCAGGGCTCTTCCTTATTGAGTTCGATTCCGTATTCCGCTTTCACTTCATCCGGCATTTCGGTGCCCTGAAGGATGCTCTCGGCTTTATTTATCAGGTCCTCCAGGGAATAGTGCCTGAAATAACCCGGGGTCATGGTATTCGAATCCGGAACGGCATAGGCATAAAACCGGTCACTGGGGGCGTGATACCCAAGGCACCGTCTGAGGTAGAGCTCTTCGTACCAGATCTCGGTGTCTACGACACTCATACAGTCTCCGTTCTGCATATACAGGAGATGATTGTCGGTATCGAAGGTGAATACGACATTATTTGTGGTGCTGAGGGATTCAGTGAGATCCGTTTTACCCAGCAGTTCGCCGGTCGCAGCGTCGTAACGATACAGGGTGCCGCTGGAACATGCCGCCAGAAGCATGGTTGCTTCGCCTTTCTTACCTGAATTGTAGAAGGTTATACCGAGAGGAGCGGAGGGACATGCGATGTCGATAGTCTCCCTGCCGTCCAGGTCGGTGATACGAACCCTTGATTTATCGGACAGTGCGATTCTCTGGTCAACAACGTTGATGGCAAGCTGGGTGGATCTCCATCCTTCGGGAAGTACCGGGGTCTTTGTCGGGGATCCGTCCAGATAAACGAAATAATGCTCGTCATTGATGGATAGGAAAACGGCATTCAGCAGCGGGATCGGAACCGGAGCGATCCAGACATTTCCGTGAGTGAGATCATCCCGGATCTTATGCGAGGTGGTTTCTCCCGTGGCGAGATCATATACATAGAGCTGTATGTTCTCCGCACCGCCCCGGCAGCAGTAATACAGTTTTCCGTCCAGCAGAGTGCAGAAATCGCTGGATACGGATTCCTCCTTCACCAGAACGATGGTCTCTGTTTCTCCGGAAGAAAGATCCACATCTAAAATGCGGTATCCGTCACCGGTCACCGGATATCCCATATAGAAATGATTCCCCCAGGTTCCGAGAAGCTCGGTATTAAAGGTGTAGATCTGCTGTTCATCCTGAACAGGGATCTGATACATAAGCTCGCCGGTGTTCGGATCGGCAAGGGACAGGAGGATGGTGTCCTCCGTCTGAGTCGTACCTTCCTTTTGGGGATCAACGGAAAGGAATGCGAGTACCCGGTCATTCATGAAAAATGACGCCGCATTGTTAAGATCCAGTCCGCGCTGCAGCTCACTGAATTCCTCATCGTGGATGAACAATCCGTACTGCAGGATCTCCGAGGAATTGGCAGGATGCGCGATGAAGCCCATCCCGGTCCGAAAGAAGATATCACTGAGACCGTTCATGAAATATTCTGTGGCATTTGCGCTTTCCGTTGTATTTGGAAATACAAGCAGACCGGTGGACGTTACGAAGAACGGCCATCCGTCGCCATCCGGATCCTGCGCCATGATGATGGGAGCGTTTACGTTGTAGTTCGCGATCTTTCCTCCGTCCGATACGCGGTAGATCTCTGCCCGGTTGCCATGGAAATAAAGCACGGCTTCATTTTTCGGAAGGGCTATAAAGTCGCTTCGCGTCGCTACGTCCGTACTGATAAATTCGTGATTCCAGCGTTCGGTCATGGTAGCTGTGCCGATGCAGCGGATGGTGATACGATCTGTCTGGAAATAATGGCTGTTCCCGATAGAGCTGCTGGATCCCTTGTCAAAATTCCAGGAGGTGACCAGAATATGGGAAGAATCTCCCCAGAAGATCGAGGATATGACTTCATCCGTGGAAAAGGAACGATATGTTTCGGATCCTAATTCATAAAGCATCAGCGACTGCTTCTTGAAATCGCCGGTTTCGTAGGTCAGGGCGAGATTTTTGCCGTCCGGAGAAAGCAGGTACTTTGAATAGAACAGGGTTTCGTCATCAATCTTAGCCGGCAGATTATAGCTCTTTTTTACGGTCCCGTCGGAGAGTGATATTTCCTGGAGGACAGCGCCGCTCAGGTTGGAAGCCCGTACAAGCATGGTATCGTCGGAAGTGATCTGTATGCTGGAATACGTGTAGAAATACTGATCCTCGGGGATCGTCCATAATCTGGTTCCGTCAGAGATCTGATATACCGAGATCCCTTTTACCAGACAAACAAGGATTCTGCCGTTGGGCAGAAAACGGACGCTTTCAACCCCGTAGGGATCGTGCATGGAGAAGAGCTCTTCATGAGAGGTGGTGCTCCAGATCTTAATGTCGCCGTTTCTGTCCCAGGCAGCAAGCTCTTTTCCGGATTCGGAAAGAGCGCACTGATCCTTCTCGAACCGGTCGGGCATACGATAATTCCAGGTGGTCTCAATGCCGTAGCCATAGCTGGTAGTATAGGCGAGGGTGGCATCCGTCAGTGCACGCATGGCCTGGGGAGTTACCGGACGAAGATCCTCCTCATCCCTGGGCAGGGCTTCCAGCGCCAGCTGCAGAGCCAGGATCCTCTGTTCATTGGCGGAAGAGAACATGGATTCATTTGCGAGATAGAGGGACTGGTTTCGAAGAGAGTCCTCCAGATTCGTCCGAATCTTGTTTCGGCTGTAGAGAAGATATCCGCCGAATCCCAGCATTACAGCAAGAACCGCGGCGAAAATGAGGGACAGTCTCCTCATTTTGTAGGCGCGCCGGCGGTTCATCAGCTCATCGTAAGAACAGGAAAGAAGCTTGGAAGCCAGACGCGGGAGCTCCAGCTTCTTTGCCTTGCTTCTGGGAAGACGGTAATCGCAGGAGAGGGGTTCCAGGGGAACACGTACGGTGTACTCCTGACCGTATTCATTCTGGTAGGTTCGGTCCTCGTATTTCAGAATGTCCGGGATCACATCCTCCGGCTCGCCGTTTACGAGCACGGTCGTGATCTGACTCCGGCTATGATTCCTGAGGAAGTACTCGATCTCTCTGGGAACCCATGCCGACTCCCTGGTGGCGGTGGAGCAGATAACGATCAGGTGATCTGCGTGCTCCAGGGCATAGGAAATCTCCGCGGAAAGGTCGCTGGCCGCACCCAGCTCGTCCTTGTCCAGAAAAATGCGGTTGATCTTTTTCAGTCCTGTCGTTTTTTGGATCTTCCGGGGAACATGAAAATGTTCCAGATCGGATTGTATGGCCTTAGCCACCTTGATATCCTGATCTGCGTGTCTGTATGAGATAAATGCATTATAATGGTCGATCATCTGGAAAGCCTCCGTTGAATCTGTACTGTGCCCGCGTTCAGAACCTGCGGGCCACAGTCGGATCATTTCAGCGCCTGCGCCTACATGCTATTTTAAGAGATTTGTGACTTTTTGTAAATCTGTGTTTTTCTTCCTGTGGTGCGTGATCTCTATGGAAATCAAATATAAAAAACGGATTTGAAAGATATCGTCTGTTGGTATAAAATAGGAGTTGTAGTACATCCGCTTTCGGCGGGTTTGATGGAGATCGGAGGTTATGAAGTATGAAGATAGGAATCATTATCGCCATAGAGCGGGAACTGAAATCATTTTTGGAGAGCGGAGCTGCGATCACGGAGGAACATCTGAATAACCGGGTGATCTATCATACGGAAATGTACGGGCATGAGATCGCTGCCATGCGTTCCGGTTACGGTGAGATCGACGCCGCAGCGGCAACCCAGCTTTTGATCACCCATTGCGGAATCGATATAGTGATCAATTTCGGTGTGGCAGGAGCCCTCGTTCCGGGCCTTATGGTGGATGACCTGTTTCTGGTAGAGAAGGTCTGCCATTATGATTATGATGTATCCCCCATCGATCCGGTGAAGAAGCATCAGTATGAGGAATATCCCGATGAATTCATTCGGCTGGATGAAGGCCTTCGGGAGATGGTTCTGGAAAAGATGCCGTCCATCCGGACCGTGACGGTGGCAAGCGGCGACCGATTTGTGGAGGAGACGGAAGATAAGCATAACCTGGCGGCACTTGGCTGTCAGATCTGCGATATGGAGATCGCAGCCATATCGAGGATCAGCCTGCAAAGTGGGATAAGATGTCTCTCCATAAAATGCATCAGCGACACCTTTGAAGGTGACGGAGGAGATTTCAATACCAACGTGATCCGAAGCGCCGAGAAGGCATTTGCGACATTAAGAGAGATCCTGCAGGTACTGTGACGGAGCCGGATGATGCGGACGGAGCGGGGCTCCCTGCGTCGATGGTATTGGCAATCAGAGAGGGAGCCGATGCTTCGATAAGTGATATGGGTAATATGGCAGGCGCTGCCCTGTTGAAATATAGAAGGACAGGAATATGATACAAAGACAGGAAGTACTTCCGGCGGTCATTTTTGACATGGACG
>CAMPAX010000091.1 GCA_946633495.1 uncultured Lachnospiraceae bacterium
AAGTGGAATCCTTTGGAGTATGGAAGCTTCTGGATGCTGATCCCGGTTGCGGCGGGGGTGTATCTCCTATCGCTCCTTACCTCTATGCTGTTAAAACTGATCCCGGGATTACGGAAGCCGTTATAAAGTGTTTATAGAGGATATACAGGAGGGAAGCAATTGAAAAAGCAATGTACGATTTTGAAAAATGTTTCATTTGGTGCGGGACTTTTTCTTGCGGCAGGAATGAGTTCCCTGCTGCCTGTGACATCGGTTTATGCGGAGGAAGAGAGTCAATCCGTAGAGACTGTAGTGGATGCATCTTTGGAATCACTGTCGGAAGAATCAATGGGGGATCCGGAAGAAAACCCGGAAGGAAACCTCGGAGGGAATCCGGAAGCACAGCATTCTTCGGGCTGGCAGGAAACCAACGATGGTATGAAATATTTGGATGAGGAGTATAACTTTGTGACCGGTTGGCTGGAACTGGAAGGGGAGAGGTACTATTTCGATGAAGACGGGATCATGCAGACCGGCTTTCTTGATATAGAAAACAAGGTCAGGGCCTGTACATATTACTTTGATACATCCGGTAAAATGATCACCGGCTGGATGGAACTCGGTGGGAACTGGTATTATTTTGATACAAAGGGACGGATGAAGACGGGACTTTGCAGGATCGAGAATAAAGCAGGCTCCCGGCTGTATTTTTTTAATACGCTGGGTGTTATGCAGACCGGCTGGAGGCAGGTGGATTCGAAATGGTACTATCTCAGGGAGAACGGTTCCGCTGTTACCGGCTGGATGCAGGAAAACGGAAAATGGTACTATATGGGTGCTTCGGGCGCCATGCAGATCGGCTGGAAAAAGATCGACGGGAAGTGGTATTACTTCAATAAGCGCGGGGATCTTCATGTCGGCTGGCTTGTCATTGACGAAAGCCGATATTATATCAGGGAAACAGGGATGCAGACCGGTTGGAAGCTGATCGGTGAAAAGTATTATTTTTTCAAGTCCACGGGAAAAATGGCGGCAGACAGCTGGATCTCGGGAAAGAACGGCAAATGGTATTATGTGGATTCCAACGGACGAATGAAGACAGGCTGGCTGCAGAATAAGAACCATTGGTATTACTTTGATACGGATGGGGTGATGTTGGCAGACAGGAAACTTCAGATTGGAGAGAATACCTATTTCTTTGACAAAACAGGTGCTATGCTCTCCGGGACCATCAGGGCGGAGGGATCGGATCTCTATTATATTCAGAATAACGGAACGGTCCGAAAGGAAAAAGGCTGGTTTTCTGAAAATGATCAGGTCTACCTGGTTGGTAACGGGGGAAAACTGATTACGGAAAAGCTGGCAGAATATGATGGAACCTATTATTATCTACGATCCACCGGAATCGGAGAACTGCTAAGAAATCAGACGGCTGCACGGATCGCGGACAGTATGGGGTGTGACCTTGCTGCTGCCATGAAATACGCCGGCGGTCTTACCTATTACGGAAAGGATTATTTCACAAATTCCTGGGGAACAAAGCAATTGGCAAATTATGGGTTCGCCAATCATTCGGGTAACTGTTACGTGTATGCGGCTGTCCTTACGGAGCTTGCCTATGCCATGGGGTATGATGCGCATCAAGTGAGAGGAAGTATCCGTCTCTCCTGGGGGTGGGGCAACAATCATTCCTGGGTGGAGATCTATAAGGATGGAGAGGTCTATGTCTGTGATCCGGCGGGATTATCACAGCTTGGCTGGGATCATGCATACATGTTCAAATATGGACAAAAGGGAACCTGGATGTATAAGGATCAGTTTGAGATCGAATATTGATCGGATGACTTGTCGGGAGTGTTATGAGGGCAGCGGCATATTGCTTTCTATACTATTTGGATTGATGGATCTTTCCGACAAACATTGGGGCAGTCGCAACCTTCTGGTATCGACTGCTCCTTTTTTGCGCTTCTGATAAAAAGAATTGTATTTCGGGTTGGTGTACTATATAATTATATAAGCGTTCGAACCTTCTTTCGCTTTTGATCTTTGAATGGTTTCGGCCGCCTTGTACAGGCAAAGAGAAGCGTGTACGAGGAAGGACAGCACGTGTTCTGACGAGTCTTGCTCCTTCCGTGTATCTCATAGATTGAGGAAAACTATTATCATGGAAAAGAACCCTTTGATCAGTGTCGTCGTTCCGGTTTACGGGATCGACCGTTATATCGGAATCTGCATAGAGAGCATTCTGAACCAGACCTATCGGAATCTGGAGGTGATCCTTGTAGATGACGGCGCAAAGGACCGGTCGCCGGAGATCTGCGATCTGTATCAATCCAAGGATCCCAGGATCCGTGTAGTGCATAAAGAGAACGGTGGGCTGGTTTCCGCAAGGAAGGCCGGGCTTGCAGCTTCTACGGGGAGTATTATCTCCTGCGTGGACGGAGATGACTGGATCGGTCCCACATTTATCGAGAAAATGTATCACTCTATGGAATCAGCCGGGGCGGACATGGTCTGTGCCGGCCAGACGCGTGTGCTTTTTGACCAGTCGGTTCAGCTGATCAACGCGATTCCTGCCGGCGTGTATGAGGGGGAGCGTTTAGAGAAGCTGTGGAGTGAAATGATCTCCTATGGGACTTATTATCGTCCCGGGATCACCACCTATGTCTGGAACAAGCTCTTTCGGCGGGAGATCCTTTATGATGCTCAAATGGCTGTGGATGATCGGATCTCCATCGGGGAAGATGCAGCGGTTACATATCCTGCACTTCTAAAATGTAAGCGGGTGGTGGTTACGGAACATACGGATTATCATTACCGGCAGCGGGAAGACAGTATGCTGAAGCAGACTGCGGGTTTTTCCAACGAACTGGGGAAGCTGAAGGTTTTGTACGAGTTTTTGATGGGCTGGAAAGATCAGAAACCGGGAAAACGGGCAGACCGTATGGTTTCGGAGCCATTGGCAAAGGATAGATTCACGGCGCTTCGCCTGGAGGAACAGATCACGGACTTTGTACTGTCCATCTGTATCATGCGATCCGGGGGACGGCTGCCGGAGGATGATTATTCCACCTATGACAAGGCATATTTCGGAAAGAAAGTGGTGATCTTAAGCGCCGGTACCTTCGGTCAGCAGCTGGTGAACCGCTTCCGCGAAACCGGGCACTGTCAGGTGGTAGGCTGGGTAGATGATGATTATTGGGAATACCGTCGCTGCTGTATGAACGTAGATCCCATTGAAGAAGTTCGGGTTCTGGATTTTGATTATGTACTCATCGCTTCCGTGGATACGGACTTCTCCGGGCGGATGATCCGCCGGCTGGCAGAATACGGAGTGAATCGAAGACGGATCCTTACGGTATCCGTACCTGCAACGGATTCGTCCAGACAGGCTCTGGTCCGCAGATTCCTGTATGGAGGAGCATCTCATGCATGATCGGATGTGATGATCAACTGAGTTTGTAGGCGAAAAGTATGGAGGAGGAAGAATTATGACACGTTTGGCACAGAAGATCCTATCGGCCCCGTTAGGGAAAACATATCTGTTCTTTGCGGGACAGGCCGGCTTTATTCTGAAAAGTGCGGCAGGTGAGCTGCTTGCCATCGATCTCTATCTTTCGGAATGTGTGGAACGATACGAGGGACACATGGGCTTTAAGAGGCTGCTTCCGCAAATGTTATTGCCGGAGGAGCTGGAATTCGACGCGGTGATCTGCACGCATCCGCATCTGGATCATTTCGATGTAGATGCGGTTCCGGCACTCATCGCAAATCATAAAACGAAGCTTCTTTGCTCCGTGGATTGTGAGAAGCTGGTAGATCGGCTTGGATTGAATTATTACAACGAGCAGATCACGTATGTGGCACCGAAAATGTCGGTGAATACCGGCAGCTTTCGGATCGATTTCGTGGACTGCGACCACGGAACCGGAGCTCCGGATGCGGTTGGTGTTATCGTGACCGTGGACGGCAAGAAAGTCTATGAGACAGGAGATACCTGTCTTCGGTTGGATCGTGCCATCTCCCTGCCGCGGGATTTAAAGGTTTTGATCGGCCCCATCAATGGGGCTTTCGGTAATATGAACGAAGAGGATCTGCCTCAGCTGGCAGAGCTGCTTCGCCCGAAGATGACAATTCCCTGTCATTTCGGAATGTTTGCAAGTCATCACGGTGATCCCGGAAAGTTCTACGATATCATGCGGGAGAAGAAATTACCCTGCTATCTGATGGAGATGGGAGAGGGAATCGTACTGTGATATGCCGCCTGCTTTGGCCGGATCGAACCGCGGAGAAGGTGTGTTATCCCGGAGCACCGACATGGCTTTGGGAAAAGGAAAACCGAACACCGTGAATATGGAACATAGGACAGTTGATAAATGTCCGATCATAATTAGGAGGACCTATAATGGAACGCGAATTTGAAGGAAAGAAACTGCTCATTCTCGGCGGAAATCCGGAGACGACGCCGCTTGTGGAGATCGCAAATAATATGGGAATAAAGACCATAGTCTCTTCGGGACGGCATACGGATCCGGCGAAAAAAGCAGCATGGAAAGCCTATGACGTGGACGGCATGGACGTACCGGGGCTGGTTGCACTTGCAAATGAGGAAAAGGTGGACGGCGTCCTGGTGGGTGTGGCGGACATTCTTGTTCCCTCCTATTGCAAGGTCTGCGAGGCGCTGAATCTTCCCTGCTACGCGACGCAGCAGATCGTAGATGTATTTGCATTCAAAGATGTGTTCAAGGCAACCTGCGAACGCTACGGGGTTCACGGCATCCCGGAATTCTATCTGGATGCGGATATGAAGCGGGAAGATCTGGATAAGATTGTCTATCCGGTTATGGTAAAACCGGTGGATAATGGCGGCGGTGTCGGCATGACCGTGGCATACAATGAAGAAGAACTGAGGGAAGGCGTGCGCATTGCTCTGGAGGCCTCCCACAAGAAGCGTTTCATCGTTGAAAAATATATGCAGTGCGAGGATATGGGTATGTATTATACCTTCAAGGACGGATACTGCTCCGCATCCTGCATCTATGACCGTTACACTACGGATGAACAGCCGGGTCTGTCCCGGGTCTGCCTCGGCGGAACCTATCCGTCGAAGCATCTGGATGAGTATTTCAGCCGTATGCATGAAAATGCGGTTCGTATGTTCCGTGAGATCGGGATCAAGAACGGTATCCTCATGCTTTCGGGCTTCTTTGAGAATGGAGAGTTCTATGTCTATGACACCGGCTTCCGCCTTCAGGGTGAGGCACCGCATCTTCTGATGAAGAAAATCCACGGTTTTGATCAGAGGGAAATGCTGATCCGTTTCGCACTTACAGGCTCTGAGGGAAGTGTGGACCTGAAGAAAGAGGACGATACCTATCTTCGCGGAAAACACGCAGCTACCCTCTGGTTTCTCCTGAAGGAGGGCAAGATCGCAAAGATCGAGGGACTGGATGCATGGGAGCAGGATCCCTGCGCCATCGAGAATATACAGCGTCTGCATGAAGGAGATACCGTACTTCATGAGTGGATCGGAAATGAAAAGCAGGTTCTGACAAGGCTTTATCTGGTCTGCGACACAAAGGAGCAGCTGGCGGAACGCCTGAAGCATTATATGGATACGGTGCACGTGTTTAATGAAGCAGGAGAGGATCTCTGCCTTCGCGGGTTCGACGTTGATAAGGCACTGGGACTAAACTAAGAGGGAAATATATGTCAGAACAAAGACTGAAGGATAAAGTGATCGTGATCTCCGGCGGAACCAAGGGCGTTGGCCGGGCCGTAGCCGAGGTCTGCGGTCAGGAGGGTGCGAAGATCGTCATCGGCGGCCGGGATGAAAAAGCCGGGAAAAAGATCGCCAGAACCATAAAGACCTATGGCTCGGATGCGGTTTTCGTTCATACGGATCTTCTGAAAGTGGAGGATTGCAGGAACCTGTTTGACCAGGCGTATGAGAAGTACGGAAGGATCGATGGCTTCTTCAACTATGCAGGAGTTACGCCAGTCTCACCTCTGGATACCTGCGATGAAGAAACCTTCGACTGGGTCATGGATGTAAACTTCAAGGCGGCATTTTTCTGCTGTCAGCAGGCAATAAAATACATGCGGATGACCGGCGGCGGAAGTATCGTACTTACCGGCTCAGCCCATGCGTGGGGCGGACAGAAGGACAGGGCGGCTTATGCCTGCAGCAAGGGTGTTCTTCGTACCCTGATGGAGCATATCGCGCATCAGTATGCTTCGGAAATGATCCGCTGCAATTATCTGACCCTTGGCTGGACGCCTACGGAGGGGGAAGTTGCCCTTCGGAATTCTCTGGGTGAAAGCGAGGCCGAGCTTCGTCAGCGGGCGGCAGAAGTGCTTCCCATGGGACGTATGTGCGAGCGCAGCGATTACGTGGAGGCGCTGGTATATCTCTTCAGTGACGCCAGTTCCATGATGACCGGCTCCACCTTCCGTATCACCGCGGGAGAGTATATTTAGGGGATCCAACAGGTGATCGAAGAGAATTCAACATGACAGGATCATAAGAGAAGATGTATGTATCGATAGATGCAGCAAGGAAAAAGAAAGGACAAGAGAGTATGACAGAATGTGAGAGACTTCAGGCAAATGGCTTTCTGCCGGAAGGGTTCTTAGATCCGGAGGTGCGGTGCGACTATGAGATCCCGACTTCCATGAAGAAGGTATGGGCCATTGAGATGGACCTTTTCCGGGCGGTCAGCGAGGTATGTGAAAGACACCACCTGCGTTATTGGATCACCTACGGAACCCTGCTGGGAGCGGTTCGCCATAAAGGCTATATCCCCTGGGATGATGATTTTGACATTATGATGCCCCGGGCAGATTATCAAAAGCTGATCCGCCTGCAGAAAGAATTTGAGGAGCCGTATTTTCTGCAGACCACTCAGAACGATACGGATTATTACAGCTCCTTTGCGAGACTCAGGAACAGCAGGACCACAGGAATTCTGGTGTCCCCGGATAATCAGTGCAACAATGGGATCTACATCGACATTTATCCGCTGGACGGTGTACCGAAACCGGGTCTGAAGAGGAAAATCCTGCTCTTCACCAACCAAACCCGGAATGTTCTGGCCCATGCCTATGTCTTCAATGTAAATCCAAGTAAGCTGACCCATGCGGCACATAAGATCCTGCACATGCCATTTGTTCCTTATGATCCGGTGAAGACCTACAAGAAAGTAAACGGTCTCTCGGCACATTACAAGTGGAAAGACTGTGATTATGTGGGGCTGACCTGCTTCCCGTTCAAATACGGCATGGAATATGTCAGTGACAAACATCTTTTCGACGAGACGGTTTGGCTGGATTATGAGTTCATGAAAATGCCTGCTCCCGCCGGCTATGATCAGTTCCTCAGGGATAGTTACGGCGACGACTATATGGAATTCCCGCCTTTGGAGGAACGGGGCGCATGGCATGATTTTGTCTTTGAACCGGATGTGCCCTATGATGAATATGAAGGTCCGAGGACAAATCACTGAGCGGTCGTTTACGAAAAAACGACACTCGAAACACCGAAAAAGCAATTGAAAAATAAGCGTCTAATTGGTAGAATGAAACATGTAAGCGTAAGTAGTATCTGCGACTGCTTTTTCGTAAAACGGTTTATGAAACGGACGGTTACAATTGATAAGCTATAATTATTGGGGAGATTATCTATGGCAAGATTATTTATCAAAGCACAGGATCTGGAAGAGTACGATACCGTCAAGGTTTTTAATGATCGTGGCAAACAGGTTTATTACACAAAAGACGACTTCATTGCCACCGGTCACAGAATCAAGATCTTTCTTGCAGAGACCATCAGTGAATGCGCTTATGTGCAGGAGAAGTATGACCGTCTGGGTTCCAAGCGGTTTGAGTTTGCGTCAAGAGACAAGTTCGGTACCATCGAGCGAGATCCCATGTCCCGTCAGCAGAGATATCTGGTGGATTATGAAGAGGGGTGGGAGATCGTAGGTGATGCTGTGATGTGGAACTATATCGTGTACCGTGGAGCACTTCCCATCATGCGGGTCCGCTGTGAGAAGTACATCATCCCGGGGCAGGCGCTTTCCATGGCAGATACCTACATTCTGGAGTTTGACAATGACTCCGAAATACTGATCGGTCTTACCTTTGCCCTTGCAGTATATGCATTGAACAAATACAGATACTAACTTCGATTGTTGAGCGGTCAGGGAACCGGGACATGGAATAAGCAATCGTATATGACAGATAGCAGTAAACGTAATGAACACTCCGTTTCACGTGAAAGTGAACCGGGGTGTTTTATTTACATAAAATCGGTTGTCTGGCAACTTCAATCGTGTTATAATAAGAAATATCTGTATCCTTACGGCGGCTAACGATTGCCGGAGGGAAAGGGTAGTGTCAGATAAACTTTAAAAGCGGATACTATACCGATTGAGAAAAGGAGAAGAAAGAATGGAGAAGAGACGGGAAAGGCGAGTATTGGCGTTGATACTTGCGGTTCTGATGGTCGTTTCGCTGATCATTCCCGGACTGTTTGCGATCGACGCGATGATCCCGGGTTCCCGCAGCGCCTGGTATCCGCTGGTGCTGTTTTTGCTGGGCGTCGTGTTCTGCTACGCGGCGGTGTTCTTCCTCGCCATCGACTTCTTCATGGTCT
>CAMPAX010000092.1 GCA_946633495.1 uncultured Lachnospiraceae bacterium
AAATTAAGCGTTGATCAGGCGCTTTACTGAAATAGACAGAGGCAGGAGAATATGAACCGGATTTTTGAAAGCTATTTGTTTAGAAAACATATATTGGTGAAGGACGGCGGTCTCCCCGAAGAAGAGCATGCGTTTGAAACCGTGTTCGCACTGGCGAATATCTTCGGGATCCGTATCATTTCCGGAGCCGAGAGGGCGGAGAAAAGGATGCTCAGCCTGGCAGAAAAGGAGCTGGGAATCGACGTTCCGGAGCCTTTCTATCGGGGGTTCCCGGAAAGCGTCCGGAAGCTTACTCCGGATCAGCTGCTTTTCGATCAGCTGGTTCACTATGCCGTAACTTATGGCTTTGGGGATTTCTCCAAGCCGGGACATTCCCTTTTTGAAGGGGATGACAGAGGAGATGACGTAGATACAGAACCGGTATCAGAAAAAAATACAGAACAGACAGGCGAAGGCACTGGATTTGATTTTCAAAGGGATTTTGCCCGCATTGCATTCAAAGAGAAAAGAGAAATCCGTGATTTTGTGATCATGACGGAAGAAGAGGCCATGAAGAAGCTGGGAGAGCTGGTGGATGGACTTTTGGCAGGCACACGTCCCCTCAGTAATGACCAGTATGAGTTGGTTCGGACCTTCCTCCTGGAGACCGATCACAGGGTTACGGATATCG
Source organism: uncultured Lachnospiraceae bacterium (assembly GCA_946633495.1). GTDB lineage: Bacteria > Bacillota > Clostridia > Lachnospirales > Lachnospiraceae > Eubacterium_Q. The sequence goes on from CAMPAX010000092.1 coordinate 671, forward strand.
CGTCAAAGAACACTGCGGTGCGTCTGCTCCTGGATCTTCGGAGTGACCGGTTTGCTGATTTTCTGGTCCTTTCGGACGTGATCCGGCTCGCAGATGAAATGAATTATCAAAACTACGGAAAGAAAGATCTTCGTAAACTGAATCTTCGGAATCAGGACAGGAAGTTCCTTATCCGGATGATTGACATCCTGCTTAAATCCGGCCGGTGCGACATTCGGACGTGCTTTGAGAAGAAGAAGCTTTGGAATGGTCTTCTTCACCATCTTCATTATCAGGCGAAGACACCGGAAGGCAGAGCTTTTGTGGATGCCATGAGAGGGAAGGGCAACCAGTCGGTTTATTCCGAATTTGAGAAAGCCATGTCGGAAAACCGGATCATTTTAGCAGCTGCAATCCTTCGGGAAGGCAAGGGCTCCGGCGCAGTGATCCGGAATCTGAATTACCTTGTCAGCCGATGCGAAAGCAGAGATGAGATTCGGGGGGTTCTGTCCTGCATGGACTCGAAAAATGTCATTCTGCTGCTTCAGCTTCTTCTGCAGTATGCAAATTACAAGCCGGAAGGAACCGCCAGATATTTTCGTTTCACAAAGTTTGAATTGATGAAAACGCATATGGAAACCCGGGAAGAGATGGATCGGAGAAGGACGGTTCTTACGGAAGAAGATGCACAGTTCCTTGCGGAACAGATCTTTGGCAGGCTGAAGAGTCTTTTAAAGGGACGTCTCGGAAAGGTTTACATAAATCCTGAAATGGAGAGGTATGCGCTTCCGATCCAGGAAACGGCTTCTCAGGGAGGTTTTGGAGTGCTGACCCGCGGAACGCGTCGTCCTATCGGTTTTTGGGAAACACTGCGCGGATTTACCTATTGGGAGAAGGTGAATGACATCGATCTGTCGGTTTTCGGTATCACGAAGGACGGACGGGAGATGGAGTTTTCCTGGCGTACCATGGCAGGTAATCAGTCAGGGGCCATTACCTATTCCGGTGATCAAACCAGCGGATATTATGGCGGTTCGGAATATTTCGATATCGATTACCGTAAGTTCGTAAAGAAGTACCCGGACATCAGGTATCTGGTGTTCTGTGACAACGTGTTCAGCGGTTCGTATTTCAGTGAATGCTTCTGCAGGGCAGGATATATGGTCCGGAATGCCGGAGACTCCAAAATGATCTATGATCCGAAGACCGTGGAGTCGGCATTTGCCATCAACTGTGACAGTACGTTCGCGTACCTGTTCGGCATCGACCTTGAAACCAATGAACTGATCTGGCTGAATATGGCCAGGGACAGTTCTGCCCGGGTAGCAGGCACCACAAGCATGAAGTTCCTGACGGATTATTTCCATGTGACCGAAACCATGAATGTTGCGAAATTCTTCACAATGATGGCAACGGAATTAGTGGAGGATCCGGCAGAGGCGGAAGTGGTTGTGACCGACCGGACCATCGAAGTGCCTGAGGGCGTTGAAGTGATCCGGGAATATGATTTCGAGCGGATGATAGCATTGATGAACGCGTGAAAAAAGGGACTGTCGCACGAATAGTGCGATGGTCCCCTTTTATTACAGGACCTGAATACCGCCGTATTTTCGGATCTGCAGTACCATGCAGGATCCTTCGCCGAAGAGGGCGTTCATAGCATTTCGGTAGGAGTCTTTTTTTGACGCGGGAACAAATGCCTGGATCGTCCCTGCAAAACCTCCGCCGTGGACCCGCGCCACGCCTGTTTCCGTGAGAGATGCAGGACCTTTGGCAAGTCCCAGGACCGAGTCACTGACGGCCAGAGCCAGAGATACATTCTGGTGCTGCACATCCCGGGAGGTGTAGACATTCTGAAGGTATTTGAAGGAGGAATCTCCGGAGGCCCGGACGAGGCGAAGAAATTCCTCAATATCTTTGGCGTGAAGCGCGAATGCCTCGGCAGCGGCTCTTTTGCTTTCCTCATAGAAATGAATGGCCCGAAGAACCGGCCGGTCTCCAAGCTCTGTCCGGAGCTTCGGGATAGCGGCGGTAAATTGCTCCTCCGGAACCTCCGCAAGGCAGGACTTTCCGAAATAAGCAGCAACGGATTTCATTTCTGCGGGAACCGCTGCATAGTCCGGAGTCAGGTCGGCGTGGGAGCCTTTGGTATCGGTGATACAGAGGCAGAACCCGGCAGCGGCCAGATCGAACTCCACTTTGGTGATGGAAGGATTCTCGGGATCCCGGAAGTCCATGAAGCAAAGACTTCCTACGGAGCACGCCATCTGGTCCATCAGTCCGCAGGGCTTTCCGAAATAAATGTTCTCGGCATATTGACCGATCATTGCGATGGTAACGGCGTCCACGGACAGTTCGTTGTACAGTCCGGAAAGGATGGTCCCGATCAGTGTTTCAAAAGCAGCAGAGGAGGAAAGACCGGAACCGCCCAAAACTTCACTGGTGATATAGGCGTCAAAGCCTCCGATCCGGTATCCGCGATCCAGAAGACCGGCGGCCATTCCGCGGATCAGGCCTTTCGTGGTTCCTTCTTCCTCGGGGAGAGGATGCAGTTCTTCACCGGTTCCGGAGGACGGCAGTGTCAGCTCGATCATAGGGTAGCCTTCCGAAAGGACCCGGATCACTCCTCCTTCGCGGGGAGTTGCGACGGCGATGGCATCATCGTTGATGGAGGCGGCAAGGACATTTCCATGCTGATGGTCCGTGTGATTCCCGCCGATCTCCGTACGCCCGGGGGCACTGAAGATGGATACGGGAACATCCCCGAACTGTTTGCGGAACTGTTCCAATGCATTGGTGTATCGACTGATCTCACGGTCGATCCGGCCGGGATCTACGTAAATGTCCAGGAGTTTCTCCCGGAATGTGGAAGTTTGGATCATATCTTTCAGAGTGTCGATCTTAGTCATGCTGTATTCTCCTGCTATTATTGTATTGCCCCCTCACGACCTACGAGGGCTTCCGGTTTGAAGTGTGTCATCAAAACGAGTATAGCACAGGTAAAGGAGAAGCGTAAACCTTCATATTCGGACAAAGGGTACGTACTTTTTTGGGGATTTTCCGAGTCTGTGATCCCGCAGGACAAAACAGACTCTGCAAAGCCGGAACAAAGGAACGGCTTGACTCGGCAGAGGAATTGGGTGTAAAATTTATATCTATGATTATATCTATGATTATAGTTTTGATTATGGCTTTGATTATGGCTATGATAATGATCTTAACTAAGGTTTCATTCGTTGCTTTATGAAGTCACTGCAGGTAATAACAAAACCTTCCCGCTTGTCATTCTGAGCGAAGCGAAGAATCTTACAGGCTTCGCGAGGGTAAAGCTCCTTCGGGCAGAGCGAAGCTTTTGTAATAACCTGCGTTACTTGGATCACCTTGAAAAGGAGAAAGTTGTGGAACAGGAGAATCACATTTTACAGGATGAGTTCGACCAGTCTCAGGAGATCATAGGGAAACTGTCGAACTACTACGATTCGAAGGTCGTAGGACAGAGAATGATGAAGTTTGCGCTGGTGGCAGCTGTTATGGCGGACGGACATATCCTTGTGGAGTCAGTGCCGGGTCTTGCAAAGACCACAGCTGCCAAAGCCATTTCCGACGCTGTAGACGGGAAGTTCTCCCGTATCCAGTGCACGCCGGACCTTTTGCCCAGCGATATTATCGGTACCCAGATCTACAACCAGTCTTCCGGCCGGTTTGAGACCATTCTGGGACCTGTATTTGCGAACTTTGTGCTGCTGGACGAGATCAACCGTTCCAGTGCGAAGACACAGAGCGCCATGCTGGAGGCCATGCAGGAACGCCATGTCACCATCGGCGGAGTGACCTATCAGATGCCCGAGGACGTATTTATCGTCATCGCGACACAGAACCCCATCGAGCAGGAAGGAACCTACCTTCTGTCCGAGGCGCAGACCGACCGTTTCCTGATCAAGGAGAAGATCACCTATCCGTCACCGGAAGAGGAGACCGAGATCCTGAACCGGATCGAGAGCGGGGCTATGGAGAAGACCCCGGCAGTGCTGTCGATCCAGGATGTGGATCGTCTGCAGGCGATTACCGAGAAGGTCTATGTGGATCCTGCCATCAAGAAGTACATTTCCTATCTGGTAGACGCAACCCGTCATGTGGATTCTGTGCTGCCGGAGGAACTGGCACGGTACGTTCGTATGGGTGCCAGCCCGCGTGCGTCCATCGCATTCTTAAAGATCGCAAAGGCAGTTGCGCTGCTGTATGGTCGTACTTACGTAACGCCCGATGACGTGAAGGCGCTCCGGTATCAGGTGCTTCGTCACAGGATCGAGCTGAACTATGCAGCTATCGCCGATGATGTATCCGTAGAGACCATTATCGATAAGATCTTCGGAAGCATTCGGACGCCGTAACGTTAGATGATCCGCCTTCCGATCACAGGGAAAATAAAATATGACGCAATTTCAGATTCATCACCATAAATGCTGCCGGTTTCTGCGTATCTTTTATCAGAAGCCCACAGCAGAAAAGGGGATGCCTGTGGCAGAGAAACTGCCGATATAAAGTATACATTATGGATTACGATTATCTTTCCCGGATCAGGGCGAACCTCACCCTGTATTCCAAGAAGAAAACTGCAAATCTGCTGGATGGAGGCTTCCGCTCGATCTTTCGCGGGCGGAGCCTTGATTTTGATGATCTTCGGGAGTACACCTATGGGGATAATGTCCGGGATATCGACTGGAAATCCTCCTCCAAGACAGGAAAGACTCTGGTGCGGAGGTATATTGCGGAGCGAAAGCATAATATCCTCTTAGTGGGTGATTCCGGTCTGAAAATGGTTGCGGACACGGAGGCAGGAGAAGCGAAGGAGAAGATCGCGGTACTGACCCTTGGCTCCCTGGCATATCTTGCCAACCGGCACGGAGATGATTATGCCCTGCTGATGAATCGGGGGGCGGGTATCGATTTCAGCTTCTTTAAATCCGGTGAAGTGCATTTCGAACGGATCGTACACCGGTATGAGACCTCGATAGGAAAACCGACGGAGAAGAATATCGGAGATCTGCTGGATTATGTGGCGGATCATTTCCGGAGAAGAATGCTGATCTTTGTTGTTACGGATATGGAAGGCGCGTCCCATGTGGATGAACGGCTGCTGAAGAAGCTGACGGTGCAGAGTGATGTGCTGTTCCTGACGATCTCGGATGCATATCTCACCGGCGGAGACGCTTACGATGTGGAGCTTCGGGACTATGAACCGGATTTTCTCCAGGGGTCCAGACGGCTGTCGCAGCTGGAGCGGCGGGAGCGCAGAGTCAGACGAGAAGGGTTTCTTTCTGTCTGCAAGCGATATGAGGTGACACAGACCGAGATCCGGAAAGAGGATGAAGTGATCGACAAGATCGCTGAGCTCATCGAAGAGCATAAAGGTGTTTAGATAAAGGAGCAGGCAGGATGCCGACATCAGTTGAGTTACAGGAACCAATGTCATATTATCTGTTCTGGTTGATTCTGGCGATCGTTGCCGTGGCGGCTGTTTTTTTCATACAGATTTTCTTCCGGATCCTGCTTCGGGATCAGCTGAAGAGAAAGCGTGAGAAAAGGCAGCCGAAGGTACGCCCGCCGAAGAAGAAGCCTCTGGCGGTGCTGAAATGGGAGTACCTGCAGCGTTTAGATCATTTGGAACGAGGCATTATGGCCGGTTCCTATTCCAAGCGAAATGCATATCAGGAGCTGTCCATGCTGATCCGTACCTTTGTAACGGATGCCACGGGGATCAAAGTGCAGAACTATTCCCTGCAGGAGATCCGGCGTGTCGGGATCCCGGGACTTACAGCTTTGGTACAGGAATATTATGAGCCGGAATTCGCACGGCAGTCCATGGCGGACATCCGGGCGTCCCTGTTCCGGACCAGAAAGGCGATCGAGTTATGGAACTGAAATATCCACTCTTTCTATACATCGGAATCCCCGTGCTTCTGGCAGGGCTTTTTGCGATGCACTTCTTCTGGCGGAAGAAGAAGTATCACGGCGGCGTGAGAGTGGCAAATACAAAGTTTTTCCGGGAACTTCCGGATTATATCGGACAAAGGCAGTTCCGACGGGTCCTTGCAGTGATCCTGGAGGTTTGCCTTGTGGGGAGTCTGGTACTTTCTCTGATCCTGGCGGCGCGTCCCTACAGGACGGAAACCTCCAGCAACGGTGTGAAGAAGAGAGACATTTTCCTTTGTCTGGATGTGTCGTATTCCATCTGTTATCTGAACCATGATCTGGTGGACAGTCTGGAAGAAGTTGTGGCAGGACTGAAAGGAGACCGGTTCGGGATCCTGATCTTCAATACGTCTTCGGTACTGTACGTGCCTATGACGGACGACTATGATTTCATCCGTCAGAAGCTGGATGAATTAAAAGAGTATTTTCGCCTGCAGAAAATCTATCAGGACAGTGAATACAACTTTGATATGAGCGATGAATACATGAAAATGATGGAAACCCTGGAGTATTACGATGCGGGAACCCTGGTAAATAATTATACCAAGGGAAGTTCTCTCATCGGCGAGGGTCTTGCAAGCTGCGTTTACAGTTTTCCACGGCTGTCAGAGGACCGGACCCGTCTCATCATCATGGCTACGGACAACGCTCAGATGGAGCTGTCAAAACCCCTGATCGAGCTCGATGGGGCCACGGATCTGGCCATCAAGAATCATATTAAGATCTTCGGACTGTTCCCGGATCAGGAGACCTACAGCAAGGGAAATTACAGTGATTATTCCTCTGATCTGAAGGAATTCGAAGCGGATGTGGAACGGACAGGAGGAACCTTCTATCAGCAGTCAAAATCGTTGACGGTAGAAGACATCGTTGCGGACATCCAGCGGCAGGAAGCTCTGGAAGTGGATGAGCTGATCATCACGAAGGAGATCGACCAGCCGGAGGGCTTCGTCGTCGCCCTTCTGATACTGATGACACTTGGTTTTGGCGCAGGAGTGATTATAAGATCATGAAATCAAATCCGGTACTTTCCAACTACATCGTAATTCCGATCCTGGCAGTGCTGCTGATTTTCCTGGTGGTGACTGTGCTTCGGCGCAAGGACAAGGTATGGAAAAAGGTGCTTTCCGTCTTTCGGCTGGTACTGATCCTGACTCTGGTATTTCTTCTGAATCTCCGTCCGTCCATAAAGCGGTACAATGCGGAGATCGAACTGAAGAATATCGACGTGCTTTTTGTGGTAGATACCACCATCAGTATGTGGGCCGAGGACTATGGGGATAAAGCTCAGAGAATGGAAGGCGTGCAGGAAACCTGTGACTATATCCTTCAGGAACTGGCGGGCAGTAATTTCGCGCTGATCCGTTTTGATAACCGGGCACAGATCCTGGCACCTTTTACCCAGGACGGACGCAGTGTGTCGGATGCTTTTTCAACCATTAAGCAGCCGGATACCTATTACGCGACGGGCAGTAACCTGAACGTGCCCTACGATGATATGAAGGATCTGCTCATTTCCTCCTCGAAGAAGGATGAGAGGAAGACGGTGGTCTTCTTTATCAGTGACGGTGAGATCACGGATGACTCCAAGCTTCAAAGCTATGCGGAACTGGAGCAGTATGTGGACGGTGGTGCCGTACTTGGCTTCGGCACGAAGGAAGGCGGGAAGATGCAGGCGGACAACGGCTATTCCCGGAAATATATTCAGGACAGAGAGAAAAATGCGGATGCGGTTTCCGTGCTTGATGAGGAGAACCTGAAAAAGATCGCACAGGATCTGCAGGTAGAATACCTGAACGTCCGAAATGCGTCCGAGGTCGGTTACATGATGGACGCCATAAAGAGCGGCAGCAGTATCCGTATGGAAGAAGCGGAAATGATCACATATGAGGATATCACGTTCTATCTTGGGGCTGCACTGGCGGCGCTCCTGATCTGGGAACTGATCAGTCTTCTTTATGAGAGACGGATGTAAACTAC
>CAMPAX010000093.1 GCA_946633495.1 uncultured Lachnospiraceae bacterium
TCTGAGTCTGCGTTCCATACGGATTTTGCTGTGCTCCGTACGGGTTTCCTGTCTGTGACTGTGTTCCATATGGATTCCCTTGTGAGAATGGAGTTCCCTGGGGTGTACCATTCGTCGGGTCACTGCCATACGGATTCATGTTCGGATCATCCATAGTTAACACCTCCTTTTACTTCGTATACATCTCCTGATTTCCGCAATTCATGCTTTTGCATTTCGCTGCTTCATCATTTCGCTGACTATTAACCACAACAGCTTCCGCATACAGGTGTATCTTAATACTCCATGGCTTTTTCTTCCCCGTTCATAACGCGGAGGGCGCCCTGTGCCAGTGCCAGGAGCTCATCCTCGCCCGGATATACCGTTACGGGAGCGATAAACTTCACGCGGTTTGCGATCTCTTCCGTTACATACTTTCCATAAGCTATACCGCCGGTCAGGATGATCTGGTCAACCTTGCCGGAAAGAACCGCACCCATGGAACCGATGTCCTTGGCTACCTGCAGAATGAAAGCATCAAATACAACCTTTGCGTTTGCATCGCTTTCTGCCATCTTTGCAACTTCGCGTGCATCATTTGTGTGAAGATATGCATTGAAACCACCGTTTCCGATGAGCATCTTCATGATTTCCTTCTTCTCGTACTTTCCGGAGAAGCAAAGATCCACAAGTGCTCCCGGAGGCACTGCGCCGGCACGTTCCGGTGAAAATGCACCGTCACCGGAGAGTGCGTTGAATACATCCACTACCTTGCCGCCGGTATGGGCGCCGACCGAAACACCGCCGCCCATATGAACCACGATCAGGTTCAGGCTGTCATAAGCCTTGCCAACTTCCTTTGCATAACGCTTTGCCACTGCCTTCTGATTGAGTGCATGGAAAATGCTGACACGGGGAAGTTCCGGAACGCCGGAAATCCGTGCGATGTCCATCAGCTCGTCAACTACTACAGGGTCAACGATATAAGACGGAACTCCGATTTCATCTGCGATCTCACGGGCCAGGATACCGCCCAGGTTGGAAGCATGCTCGCCGCCCAGTGCGATCTCCAGATCATGAACCAGAGCATCGGATACCGCATAGGTACCGCTGGGGATGGGCTTCAGAAGGCCGCCGCGGCCTACGATCACGTTGAAGCTCTTCACATCCACGTCCTTGGCAGCCAGGAAATCCAGGATCATTTTCTTCCGGAAATCCTTCTGATCTACGATCTTATCAAACTGCGCGATCTCTTCTGTGGTGTGACGCAGAGTTTCTTCAAACAGCAGTGTCTCATCCTCGAAGATACCAAGCTTCGTGGAGGTAGAACCCGGATTGATGATGAGTGATTTGATTGCCATGATTGTTCTCCTTTATCTGACTAAACATATTCCATCGGTTTTATCTTCATCCTACTGTGCGTTCTTCTTCAGAGAATCCGCAACCAGTGCGCCAAGAGCCAGACTGTTTACCTTAACCTCAAAGGAATCTGATCTGGATGTGAGGATCACCGGTGCAGCGGTACCTGTGATCAGGTTGCCGTTCTTTGACTTTGAGAAATGAACCAGTCCCTTGTACAGGATATTTCCTGCATGAATGTTCGGGAACAGCAGTACATCGGCATCACCGACGATCTTACGTCCGGTCGCACCCTTATGCTGTGCTGCTTCAGGACAGATTGCAAGATCCAGAGAGAGCGGTCCGTCTACGATACATCCGGCGATCTCTCCTGCCTCGTTCATCTTTGTCAGCTGATCTGCCTCAACGGTCTCCGGCATCTTGGGGTTCACAACCTCAACGGCCGCCAGCGGAGCCACCTTCGGGTTCTCGATCCCGCACGCGTTACAGATCTCTACGGTGTTGCGGATGATATTTGCCTTATCCTCCAGTGTCGGATACGGAACAAATGCAACGTCTGTCAGGAAGAGCAGATGATCCACACCCTCCATCTCAAACACACAGACATGAGACAGGGGACGACCCGTACGAAGTCCGACTTCCTTGTCCAATACGCTGCGAAGGAAATCCTTCGTATCGATAAGACCCTTCATGTACATATCCGCCTTACCGTCATGTACCTGCTGAACTGCAGTCCGCGCTGCTTCGATGGGGTCCTTTACGTCAATGATCTCATAATCGGAAAGATTCATGGAAAGCTCGTCTGCGATGGCCTTGATCTTGTCCAGATCACCTACCAGGATACTGTCCGCGATCCCTTTCTCCTTTGCAGCCTTTACAGCCAGAAGAACCTCATTGTCCTGCGCAACCGCCACGGAAACCTTCTTCTTCGGGCACTGCTTTACCATAGCTAACAGATCATCAAAACTCTTGCTCATTTTCTTTGTCCTTTCTTTTTCGACAGTAAATTGACTTTCATACCGGAACCGCAGTGAAACGAATGATAACAGGTGAGAGTAACGGCCGGATCCTGTGCGAAAGCCCACAGATAGCTGTATTTTAGCATCTTCCTTCTGCATATGCAAGCAGAACAACATGTATATCCCTGTGGGAGCAAGGTGCTTTCGGTCAGTCCCGGATGGGTTTCCCGGTCCTGCATGCGGATCGCCATATCCCGAAACCAACTAAAAACCGGCTCCGAAGATACTTTCATCCGTATCCTCGAAACCGGCAGATCCTCTTACATGGTTTTCTTACTTTGTACCTTTTCCTTTATCTTTCGGATCCGGCGTACTGAATGCCGTAAGAAGTGAGCTGGCAAAAGCAAGCCCGATGGCGATCAGAGACAATGTCTTCTCATAACTGTTCTTCTTAAGTGCCTTCTCATATGCGATCCGCTGCTTTTTGGCAGAACGTTTCTCCTTCTTCTGCTTTGGCGGCTTCGGTTTCTTTACCTTCTTTGTATCCTTTGCCTTTTTTGCCCGGACCACCTTATTCTTCTCCGGCTCCTTCGTCTCTTCGATCTCTCCCTTTGACAATTGCTTTGCCATAATATGCCTCCTGTTCTGTTCCTATGCTCCTACATCAGAAGAAAAAGCTGAGTGCCGCGATCCCGGCGATCAGTATCAGCATCGGGATCGTTCCCCAGAGAAGCTCCTTCCTTCCTCTGGCATCCACCCGATCATTTCCGAGAAAACGGTGATAACCGTCCTTCTCCATCAGCTCCACTTCTTCGCCTGCCTCGTAAATGCACATGGCCGGACTGACTCTGGCATATACGGTCTGTCCGTCCTCCGCATCTATGGTAAGCTCCATATAACTCTTCCGGCTGGCACCTACATTGTCCTGCACCTTGTCCATACTCCGTATGGTTCCTTTTGTCCGGTTCCAGCCCTTCAGAAGTTTCTTTTTCTTATGCTGGCTCCCTGCGCTGGCCAGATACAGCTCCACACACAGTGCCATAATTATCACGATTGCCGCGATCTGTTTCATGCTTCTTCCGCCTTAATCTGTAATCTTTATCCGGGCCCTTTTCGATGCCTGTATCATGCCGCATCGTTATTCCCGAGGTTCCCGTGAGGTGTCAGGCAGACTCCTTTTCTGGAAAATACATAGTCCGTGCCGTCGATGGTAAGAGTTCCGCCGGCCATCATCGTTCCGTCTTCCTTCAGGTAATAATACTGCCCTTTATACGTTGTCCACCCTGTCAGCATCACGCCCTTCCTGCCAAAGCGGTAATAATGTCCATCGATCCGTACCCACCCGGTCTTCATCACGCCTGCCTCAGTAAAGTAGTAGGTCTTTCCGCTCTTCTTAAGCCACCCTGTCTGCATAATGCCCTTCGAATTGAAATAGTAGGTATTTCCATCGATCACTGCGCCGCGTTTTCGGATCAGCGCCCCGTCTTCTCCCAGGTAATAGATCTTACCGCTCTTTTTCAGCCACCCTGTCTGCATCACGCCCCTGGAGTTGAAATAGTAAATTTTACCATCGATCTTCTGTGCTCCGGTCAGAGGTTTTCCCTCCTCGGAATAGTAATACTTCTTTCCATCCACCACCTGCCAGCCTGTCAGAACCGCTGCCTGCTCTTCCAGATACTGCGCGTAGCTGATCCGGCTCATGGGGTACGCCGCCGTAAAATCCTCTGTAAGGAAATCCGACCTTAGAAAATGATTGCTGTAATCATCCTCTCCGTAAAGATAATAATCTCTGTATCCGCCCAGATCCCAGGTTGCGTCCAGATAATAGTAAACCGATCCGATCTTCACGATGTTCCAGGAATGGCTTCCTGATACGCCTGCATCATTTCTGGCATTTCCGCCCACGATCCTTGCCTGAAGCCCGTTATCGACCAGCATCCGATAGAACAATGCGGAGATTCCCTGGCACACTGCCTTACCGGTAATAAGCGCCGCGTAGGGCGTAAACTGCAGCCGGTAATTCATGTCATTCAGGTGATCATAATCATACTCGATATGTTTCGTTACATAGTCATACAGCACGTTGATCTTCTCGGCGTCTGTCTTTCCCGACAGAGAGAGGCTCTTATAAACCTGCTGAAGCTTCGCTGTAACTGCCTGTTCTTCTTCCAGAGTTGTAAGATAATTCATCTGAAAATGAAGGTCGATATAATAAGTTCCGGCCATAATGTAACTAGATGTTCCTACCGAATATCCCCTTACTTCATTCTGAAGATAATCCCCCTCATCACCAATGCCCGTCTCGGCAAAGATACTGCTTATCATGTGTTCAAACTTTTCCTGATCAAGATCTTCTTTTGAAATGTAGGGCACCACAAAAGTGTCCTCATGGGCCTTGATCATCTCTCTGGCTGCTTTTGCCGCATCCTCGATGGTATACGCCGGGTCTGCGGTCGCCTCTGTCACCGTTTCTTCCCCTGTCCCCGCCGCGTAAACATCCTTCGGCGGATACCCCACCAATATCAGGAACAACGACAGAAGAAGCATAAGGCCGGTCAGTTTCACAGTATGAGAGAAGGATCGATTCCCTCCCGGATCATAGTTCTGCATAGAGTTCCTCCTTTACTTCACACATTTTCTAATTCCGATTCAGACACACACCCTTCCGATCAAAGGTATATTCCACACCATCGATGAGGATCTTCGTACCTGCCACCATGGCGCCGTCCGTACCAAAGTAATACCATTTGCTCTTGTACTTTAACCAGCGGCTGCGGTTCATGATACCTTTGGTACTGAAATAGTAGATCTTTCCGTCGATCTTCACCAAACCGGTCTGCATGATGCCTTCCTCATTAAAGTAGAAGGTCTTTTTGTTTTTCGTCAGCCAGCCCACCGTCATAACGCCTTTGCTGCTGAAATAATAAATTTTGCCATCGATCTTCCGGGCCCCGAAAACCATCCGTCCCATTTCATCGAAATAAAACGTCTTTCCTTTCTTTTTAATCCAGCCGGTCTGCATTACGCCCCTGGCGCTGAAATAATACCATTTCCCATCGATCTTCTGCACGCCTGTGACAGGGATCCCGGCTTTTGAGTAATAGTAGGTATATCTTCCTTTCTTTACCCATCCGCAGGGAAGCTTCGACGTAACCTTCTGCGCCACCAGGATCTTGCCGCAGACAGAGCAGTGAGATCCCTCGGTGAGACCGGCTGCCTCCGTCGTAGCAGGAACCGCCTCATCCACAACAACTGTATGTCCCTTTGCAGGGATCTTTACTCGCGTGGTAAGTCCGCAGTAACCGCAGGTTACTTCTTTCTCCCCCGGCTCCTCACAATTTGCTTCCGTAATCACGTTTTCTGCGGTCCATCTATGATCACGTACGGTAAATGTTGCCGTCCTTTTAATTTCGGTACCGTCCGTGGTCTTCGCGGTGATCAGTGCCTGTCCGGCAGAAACCGCCGTAAGTTTTCCCGTCTCGTCCACGGTCATGACCGATTCATTGTCCGAGCTCCATGCAAGGCTACGATTCAATGCATATTCAGGATAAATCGTGGGAGAAAGCTGCATCGTCTCGCCAGTACACATGGTTGTCCCGGAATATCCAAGGGATGCGATGGAATATACTTTAACTTCATCGTACACCGCTTTTACAGTGATATCCCGTGCCGGCATGTTAAAGCTGATCCATGTATCGTTCAGCGCACCCGATGTCAACGTCACATCCTCCGGGATCACCCAGTTCTTAAATGAGTAGCCATCCGTATATAAAAGATTCGTGGTCAGTTTTACCGTGGTATCTTTCAGAAACTCGCCCTCTGAAAGACCGGAGAATGTCCCGGAGCGGAACTTGCCTCCCTCGATGGTCAGTTTATAACGGGGATATCTCACCGTCACCTGATACTCTGCCTTGAAGCCGCCGTCCTTTGTGGTGGCTGTAACCACACAGGTTCCCTCACCCTGTGCCGTAAGGGTCGTGTCATTTACTTTTACCACGGAGGTATTGCTTGAAGTATAGGTGATCTTCTGATTGCTTGCATTGGCCGGAACCACCTTGGTTCCCATGCTGTAGGTTTCCCCTTTTTCCTTCAGCAGAATCTCGGTCTGCCCCGGATCAATGCCGGTAACGCGGACGCTGCTGAAATGAACGGTTATATTGTCGGAGATGGAAGCCTTATTATCTATGGCATTCCATTCTTCCTCGGTGCCCGCATAGTAAATGTCGGACAGCCTGGAGGAGTTATAAAATGCATCCTCCGCAATGGAAGTCACGCTCTTCGGGATAGAAACGGAAACCAGCGAATAACAATTGGCGAGGGCTTTGAAACCGATGCTTGTGACCCCGTCCGGAATCTCCACTTCTGCTACGGTAGACCCCCAGAAAGAAGCCTCCGGAAGTTCCTTCATGGTATCAGCGAGGATGATCTTCGGGATCCTGGTGTTGTAGAAGGGACCGACTTCATAGGTCGTTACAGATCTCGGAACCACCAGTTCCGGTGCCGAAAATCCCTGAAGCGCCAGCTCACAGATGGTTTCAAGCCCTTCCTCAATTACAAGCCGGTTCACCTTTGTATTGAAGAGGCACGCCAGCTCCAGCGTTTTGACATTGGACGGGATCACCAGCTGATCCAGGGTCAGACCATAAAGTCCCTCCCGGCCGATGATCTCCGTATTGGGATCGATCACCACCTCGGTTGCGGAACGCAGGGTATAGAGCAGCTTCTTCCGTCCCGCGGAATAAAGCACCTTCCCCACCATTTCGTAACTTTCATTTGCCGGATCGATGGTTATGGTTTCCAGCTTTGTGGCGCCGTAAAATGCATCATCGCCGATACTTGTTATGGTTGCCGGAAGATACAGATTCACACAGTTGTCAGAGGGGAACACCGTAGCCTTTCCATTTCCGAACCCGGTAATGGTCTTCCCCTCTATCACAGAAGGAACCACTACATCCTCGTCAAATCCGTCATACTGATATACTGTATTCCCGGATACGGCGAATCCGCCCTCCTCTTCATAGACACTTGCGCCGCGCGGACGGGTTCCGCCGTAGCCGGCCTCCCCGATATAATACTTTCCTTCGCAGAGTGCGATGACATTCCGATGACCGGAACCTGCACCGCCATCCTGATTCCCTCTTCGAGACCGGGCCTGAACGCCCACCTTCTCGCACATTGCCAAAATCGTATTGGTGCTTGCCCAGCAATCACCGCACTCATAGATCATCATGTCCTTGGCGGACTGGTAGTGCACACTGTAATCCGTATTCCGGCCCACCCATTTGGTGATGGCGGTAAATTTCTCCAGATCCGTCATGCCATCCGTGATGATCTCCGCCAGGGCGGAGTTCATCTTATTCTCAACATACATATTGGAATAGCTGGTCACATGAACCGTGATATCCTGGGTATAATCACCGCAGGTCATGCGTACCACAGACGTTCCGGGATTATATCGGATCTCGATATAATCATAATCCTCCATCATTCCTGTGGAACCAAAGCCACCCTTCCAGTACCATTTTGTCGTTTTGGGAGAGATCAGCCCGTCGGAAGACACAACAACACTGCTTCCGGACGCCACATAGCAGGACAGCGTTCCCGTAAGCCCGTCGGTTTTGATCTGATACTCTGTCGGATACTCTGCCGGCATAGCTCCGGTATATGGAACGTAATCCTCCTCCAGAAAGTAAATGGACAGATCATCGGGATTCAGCGGCTCGGCGGCATAGACCGAACTTTCTTCCAACGCTCCCCCGAAAAGATCATACGGAGTTTTTATTACAAGCCCGGCGGACACAAAAAACACAGCAAGCAGCACCACCAGGATCCGTGCTGATCGGCGCCGAATCTTACCTTTTTCCGTATATCCCTCCATATATCACCCCTCCTGCTTTACATCCGGAAAGCGCCTGCTTCAGGAACCTGCCGATTCCGTCTTCCGCGCTTACCATTTATGCTTTTTCCTGTTTTAGTCACACATGAAGGTAAACCACCCCACTATAATCAATTATAAGATCGTGAAAAAATCTGTCAACCCATCCGCCTCTTTTTCTCCCTGCAAAAAAGCCCCGATCTGTGCATCCTGAACAGAAATCTTTTTGAGAGGTTGAATGATATAGGTTCATCTGCGAATTGAAAAGTATTTCCGTTAGATGTATAATGTATGTATGATTTATTTACGGAACATCACATGAA
>CAMPAX010000094.1 GCA_946633495.1 uncultured Lachnospiraceae bacterium
ATCATGTGCAGAAGGGTGATTGTTTTTTTTAAAAGGGGGTCAGCCTATGGCAGGGATGATGGATAATGAAAATGGACAGATTATGATAGATACTTCTGTACTGGAGGAATATGCCGGGCATGCCGCACTGGACTGTTTTGGAATCGTCGGAATGGCGGCCATCAGTATGCGGGACGGGCTGGCAAAACTTCTGAAAGGCAGCTCCGTCAGCAAAGGCGTAACGGTAGAGATCAACGAAGACCAGCAGATCACGATCGACTTTCATATCATCGTGGCTTACGGGGTCAGTATCCGAACCGTGGTAAATAATCTGATCAATACGGTAAAGTATCAGGTTGAGGATTATACCAGTATGAAAGTTAAGTCTATCAATGTTTATGTGGAAGGCGTCAGAGAGATTGACTGAGAAACAGGATGCAGGGCAGAACTGCCGGCTTTTTGAGATAGATGAGGATACATGCGTCATGTTTTTCGATTGCATGAACGCAACAAGGAGGAAATGAGGTTGAACACGATTGACGCTTTGCTCATGCAGAAGCTCTTTCTTGCAGGAGCGAACAACATCAGCAACAACAAAGAGTACATCAACGAGTTAAATGTGTTCCCGGTACCGGACGGAGATACGGGAACAAATATGACGCTGACCATCATGGCAGCGGCAGCGGATGTGAGGGAACAGACGGAGCCTACCATAGATTCCCTGGCGAAGGCGATCTCGGGCGGATCCCTTAAGGGAGCCCGTGGCAATTCCGGAGTCATTCTTTCCCAGATCTTCCGCGGTTTCTGTAAGGATATCCGGGGGAAAAAGGAACTGACTCTGGTGGATATCGTCTCCGGCTTCGAACGAGGCGTGGAAACCGCTTATAAGGCGGTAATGAAGCCGAAGGAGGGGACGATCCTGACTGTAGCCCGCGGGATATCCGAAAAAGCAAAGGAGCTTTTGATGGAGGATGAGGATTATCCCATGGTGGAATTCGCAGAGCAGGTGGTGGCTTATGGCGAGGAAGGGCTGGAGCATACCCCCGAGCTGCTGCCGGTACTTGCGGAGGCAGGTGTTGTGGATTCCGGAGGACAGGGACTGATCGAGATCCTTCGGGGAGTTCTGACCGCCCTTAAAGGCGGGACCGTGGAACTCGCGGGAGCGGATCAGCCGGTGCGCCTTGCAAGGGGAGCCGGAATGCTTGAGGAGGTACCGAAAGCACGTCCGGTCTTTGGAGCGGCCAGCGGAAAAGAAGACATTTCCACGGCGGATATCAAGTTCGGATATTGTACGGAGTTCATTATCCTCCTGGAAAAGGAACTTCCGGATGAGGAAGTGGAGAGGATCAAGGAGTATCTCTTATCCATCGGGGATTCTCTGGTCTGTGTTGCGGATGAGGAACTGGTGAAGGTGCACGTTCATACCAATCATCCGGGCCTTGCTTTTGAGAAAGCATTGGAATACGGTCAGCTCACCAGAATGAAGATCGATAACATGCGGGAAGAGCACTCGGAACGCGTGGAGATCGAGCAGCGTCGTGCAAAGGAGCAGGAGGAAGCGTTCAAGCAGATCAAACTGGATCGGAAGGGAACTGCCGAGAGTTCGAAGAGTTCCCAGGAAAAGCCTCAGAAACCGCAGAAAAAATACGGCTTTATTTCGATTGCTGCGGGAAGCGGCCTTGAGGAGATCATGCGGGAGATCGGTGTAGATCATGTGATCTCCGGCGGACAGACCATGAATCCCAGTACGGAGGACATTCTTCGTGCAGTGGATGAAGTGAATGCCGGAACTGTTTTTGTGCTTCCGAATAACAAAAATATCATACTGGCCGCAAATCAGGCCGCAAGCTTATGTAATGATAAGAAGGTACTCGTGATCCCGTCCAGGACCATTCCTCAGGGAATCAGCGCCATGATCGCCTTCTCCGATGACGCGGCTCCGGACGAGAATCAGCGGAACATGAATTATGCTATCGAAAATGTGAAGACGGGGGAGGTAACATTTTCCGTGCGTGATACTTCCGTGGACGGTAATTCGATCCTGAAAGGGGACATCATGGGGATCACAGACAGCGGGATCTCTGCCGTGGGCCCCGGGATTCCGGATGTGACCGAGCAGATGCTGGATAAGATGATGGATGAGGATGCGTCCCTGATCACCATTTATTATGGAGAAGATACAACGGAAGAGGACGCAAAACAGCTGGAAGAAAAGATCGCCGAAAAATACCCCGACGTGGAACTGGAACTGCATTTCGGCGGACAGCCCATCTATTACTATATCATTTCGGTGGAGTAAGGAGCTTGTCTGTTCGATTCATGACAGCTCCTGACCGACAAAAACCACCTGCATGTCATCCTGAGCAAAGCGAAGGATCTTACAGACCCTTCAGCCCCTCAGGATAACGAGGACATCATAGAAGGAGATCATATGCGGCTGACGGATCCGATAACAACGATCCGAGGTGTCGGAGAGAAAACTGCGGCAGCCTTTCGGAAACTTAAAATCGAGACAGTTCAGGATCTGATCGAACTGTATCCCAGGCGGTATTTGGGGTATCAGGCGCCGGTTCCCATCCGGGACGCTCCGATACTGGAACGCTGTACCATCCGGGCTACGATCTGTACCGCTGTGAAAGTGAACAAGGGACCGCGTTTTGTGGTGATCACTGCCGGGGCCCAGGATGTGTCCGGAAGTGTGGAACTGGTCTGGTTTAATATGCCGTTTCTTGCAAATGTTTTGCATAAAGGGGAAACATACTGCTTCACCGGTCTTATCCGGTGGAAGGGGAAAAGGCGCACCATGGAGCAGCCGGAGTATTTTACCCCGGGGAAATATCAGGAAATGCGCAGCGTACTGCAGCCGGTTTATCCCCTGTCCGCAGGTGTAAAGAACAGTCAGCTGAGAAAAGCGGTACAGGAGGCAGGAGAAGTGATCCGTTCCCTGCCGGACCCCCTTCCGGAGTCCGCGAGAGAGGAGTATTCGCTCCTTCCGCTGAACGAAGCCATGTACCGGATCCATTTTCCGAAAGATGAGGAATCCCTTGCGGCGGCGGTGCGAAGGCTGGCATTCGATGAATTCTATCGGTTTCTTATGAATGTCCGGGAGCTCCGGGAAGAAAATGTCCGCCTGATGTCAGCGCATCTTTTGACAGACGAAGCCATTTCAAAGTTAAATGGCTTTCTGGCGGGTCTTCCGTATTCATTAACCAAAGGTCAGAAGGATGCTTTGGATGATGTGGTACGGGATATGTCCGGCGGCTCCGTGATGAACCGCCTGATCCAGGGCGATGTGGGCTGCGGCAAGACCATAGTGGCAGCGGCGGCCTTGTTTGTAACGGTTGTTTCCGGATACCAGGGGGCACTTATGGTCCCTACGGAAGTCCTTGCAATGCAGCATTTTCGGGATCTGGAGCAGCTGTTCCGTCCGTATAAGATCAAGGTGGCACTGCTTACAGGCTCCATGACAGCCCGGGAGAAGCGGGAGGTCTACGAGGAGATAGCGGCCGGAAATGTGCAGATCGTGGTCGGTACCCATGCGCTGATCCAGGAGAAGGTGAATTACCGGTCTCTCGGACTTGTGGTTACCGATGAGCAGCATCGGTTCGGTGTCCGGCAGAGGGAAAAACTGGCAGAGAAGGGAGACCTTCCGCACGTTCTGGTAATGAGCGCCACACCGATCCCGCGGACGCTGGCCATTATCCTGTATGCGGATCTGGACATTTCCCTGATCACGGAACTGCCCGGAGGAAGAAAGAAGATCCTGAACTGTGTGGTGGGTACGGATTATCGTCCCACGGCATATAAATTCATACAAAAGGAAGTATCCGCGGGGCATCAGGCATACGTGATATGCCCAAAGGTTGAGGATTCCGAGGGAACACCTCTGGAAAATGTAGCCGATTACGCGGATACACTTCGTTCGGTCTACGGATCCTCAGTCCGCGTGTCGAGTCTTCACGGAAAGATGAAGGAATCGGACAAACAGCAGATCCTGCAGGATTTTACGGACAGAAAGATCGATGTACTGGTTTCTACCACCGTCATAGAGGTTGGAATCAATAATCCGAATGCAACGGTTATGATGATCGAAGATGCCGAGCGGTTCGGACTGGCCCAGCTGCATCAGCTGCGTGGCCGTGTTGGGCGCGGAAGTTCCCAGGGATACTGTATATTCATCAATGCAGTTGTGACGCCGGAATCCAGGGAAAGGCTGAAGGTGCTTGAGGAATCCAATGACGGTTTTCATATTGCGGCGGAAGATCTGAGACTTCGTGGACCCGGGGACTTTTTCGGGGTACGGCAGAGCGGGGATATCATGTTCCGGCTGGCGGATATTTATCAGCATGCCGATGTTCTGAAAGCGGCACAGGACTGTGTCCTGAAGTATGGTATTCCGAACGACATCAAAGAGAGGATACAAGATAAAAATGAGTAATGACAACGAAAACAAAGACATTTTGAATCCTGAGACGGAGCAGCAGAAACGCCCTCAGAGTGTCGGACGGGGAGCGAAGATTGCTATCATAGCTCTTGCGGTCACAGTGGCTTTTCTTCTGGCGATCATCATTTCCGATAAGCTGGGAGAAAAGAAAGACGGTGATACTGTGGCTGACGCCTCCACAGAGGTTCCAAGAAACACGGAATCTTCGGATTCGGAAGAGGCTTCGGATGAGGTGACCGAAGCAAAGACAGAGGAACCGACCGAGGGGAAGACCGAGGAAAAAACGGAGAAAGACACGGAAGATGCGACGGGAGAAAAGGTGGAGGCAGAGACCGTGAAAAAGCCGGCCGTATCCGCGGCAGCGAAGGTTTCCGCCGAATGGGAAAGCGGAAGCAGTTATGTGGTTCAGTACAGTGTGGATGTCAGAAATCAGTCTGCAAAGGAAGTGAAAAAATGGGAGGTCCGTATCCCGGGATATAAGGACTCCAAGATGGATAATTCCTGGGGCGCAGAGTTTAAACTGGATGGAGATGTTCTCCTTGCGATACCCGTGGATTATACGGAGAAGGTGGCTCCCAAGGCTTCCGTTAATTATGGGTATCAGGTGATCTTTAAAAGTAAAGCCGATGCGGCGAAGGTGAAGCTGGATCAGGCAAAAGTCTATATCGACGGTCAGGAAGTGACGGAAACGGTAGAAGTTCCCGTTGCGGCAAAGGTAGAAAAAAAGAAGGTTCGGGAACCGGAGAACGGTACACCTCTGGAAGTCCACGGCGCATTATCCGTAAATGGAACCGACCTGGTGGATCAAAACGGAAAACCCTATCAGCTTCGCGGCGTCAGCACCCATGGGATTGCCTGGTTTCCGCAGTATGTGAATAAAGATTCATTCAAGACGTTCCGGGATGAATGGGGCGCAAATCTCATCCGTCTTGCCATGTACACGGGTGAAGGCGGCGGCTACTGTACCGATGGAGATCAGGATGAATTAAAAGCTCTGGTGGAAAAGGGCGTGGATGCTGCCACGGAGCTGGGAATGTATGTCATCATTGACTGGCATATCCTGAGTGATAACAATCCGAAGCAGAATCAGGATGAAGCCATTGCTTTCTTCAATGAAATGGCTCAGAAATATGCGGATTATAAGAATGTGCTTTTTGAGATCTGCAATGAACCCAACGGCGGAACCTCCTGGTCGGATATCAAGGAGTATGCGGCGGCTGTGATCCCTGTGATCCGGAAATACGCAAAAGATGCGATCATCATCGTGGGGACGCCGACCTGGTCCCAGGACGTGGACGCTGCGGCACAGGATCCGATCGAGGATGAGAAGAATCTGATGTATACCCTGCATTTTTATGCGGCAACGCATAAAGAGAATCTTCGGGATAAGCTGAAAACTGCCCGGAACGCGGGACTTCCGATCTTTATCTCCGAGTTCAGTATCTGTGATGCATCCGGAAATGGTGGGATCGACTATGATTCCGCAGATGCGTGGTTCCAGCTGATCGAGGATGATAATCTGTCCTATGCGGCATGGAATATATCCAATAAAGATGAGTCCTCCGCTCTGATCCGGTCGGACTGCGAGAAAACCTCCGGCTGGAAGGATGAGGAACTGTCGGATACCGGAATCTGGCTGAAGAACACCATGAAATAACCGGAATAAAAATGAGGAGATTTATATGAGAGTTATCGCAGGCACGAGACGAAGCCTTCCCTTGAAAAGTCTGGAAGGGGATGCAACTCGTCCCACCGCCGATCGTTATAAGGAAACCCTGTTCAATGTCCTGCAGACGGATATTCCGGGGGCACGCTTCCTGGATCTTTTTGCCGGCAGCGGAGCCATCGGTATCGAGGCACTGTCCAGAGGAGCAAGACATGCGGTTTTTGTGGAAAACAGCAGAAAAGCACTGGCGGTGATCAAGGAGAATATTCATTTTACAAAATTTGAAGATGAATCTGATCTGATCCTTTCCGATGCAGTCTCCTATGTGAGAGGACTTTCTGTTGTGGATTTTGATGTGATCTTCATCGATCCCCCATATAACAACGAGCTGGAGAAGGCTGTGCTGGATATTCTGGACAGGAAAAAGTTTCGAAATACCAATGTCCGGATCGTTGTGGAAGCATCATTGGAGCAGAGCTTTGATTTCCTGGAATATACACAATTCGTCATAGAAAAGGTAAAAGCATATAAGACGAATAAGCATATTTTTCTTCGGCTGAGAGAGTGTGTGGAACAGGATATACATGAGGTATGATTCGGGTGACTGAGAAAGGGAGCGTGAAAGCGCAAGGCAGGAAAATAAGGAGAATATGGATGAATACAGTTGTTTATCCGGGAAGCTTTGATCCCGTTACGGTGGGACATATGGATCTGATCCGTCGTGCCGCGGGGATCTTCGATCATGTGATCGTCGGGGTCCTGGTCAACTCCGATAAAAAATCACCGTTGTTTTCTTTGGAAGAACGTGTTATTATGTTGAGAGATGCATGCAAGGACATAGAGAATGTATCTGTCGAGTGCTTTGACGGTCTTTTGATCGACTTTGTACGTGCAAAAGGATCAAAAACCATTATCCGGGGGCTCAGGGAGCTGATGGATTTTGAAATGGAGCTGCAGATGGCGCAGGTGAATCGGATCGCTTCCGTCGGTGGTATGGATACATCCGGTGGACTGGATGCCTCCGAAACGGAAGGATTTTCGGAGAGTTCCGAAAGTCAGTACCGGGATGCGATAGAAACCCTGTTCCTTCCGACAGATCCCAGGTACTCGAATGTGAGTTCATCCGTGGTCCGGGAGTATGCGAGATATGGTGTATCACTTTCCGGATTTGTTCCGGAAAATGTGCTTTCTGCCATGAAGGCCAAAGGAATCATTCGGAATTCTTAAAGAAGTTCGATTGGGATATAGTTAGCAGGAAGTCCTAAAAACAGGAGGATCAGAAAATGGGCAAAAAAGGCGTTGAGGAAATGATCAATGAGATCGAGGTTTTTATAGGAAGCTGTAAAAGCCAGGCTTTGAATTCCAACAAGCTTATCGTTCCGAAGGATGAGATCGAGGATAAGATCACGGAATTGAAGCTGAAGCTCCCCAGCGAGATCGAGCGCTGCAAGAAGATCATGCGTAATAAAGAAGCAATCCTTGCATCTGCAAGAACCCGCTCGGATGCCATCATTTCCGAGTCTGTTAATGAGGCAAATCGTCTCGTAGATCAGAATCATATCACTGAGCTTGCGAATATCCGCGCAAATGAGATCCTGGATGCTGCCAGACAGGAAGCAGACAGGATTCTTGCGGATGCAAATGCCGAAGCAAATGAAGTGCGTCTTGGCGCTATGTCTTATACAAAGCAGAAGCTTTCCGATATGAAAGATTTCTTCGCTGCAACCCTGGAAGCAGATCGCGAGAATTACAAGAACCTGATCGACAGCCTGGAGAACAGCGTCTTCACGCTTGAGACCAATATGAGTGAAGTGGATGCAAGTATCGGACTGCTTACCGGTGTTGTACCGGTGGCTCCGGTTCAGCAGCAG
This sequence comes from uncultured Lachnospiraceae bacterium, assembly GCA_946633495.1. Lineage (GTDB taxonomy): Bacteria > Bacillota > Clostridia > Lachnospirales > Lachnospiraceae > Eubacterium_Q. The sequence goes on from CAMPAX010000094.1 coordinate 7,961, forward strand.
GCACAGCCGGGTTACGGGGCACAGCCTCAGTACGCATCCCAGCAGATGGATGCAGCGGCATCTGAAGAAGACTACGGCGAGGATGACGATTTCGGCGACGAAGATGATGATTTTGATGATGAGGACTTCGACGACGAAGATGATGAGGATGACGATTTCCTGGATGAGTGATCACATCACGCAGGAGTATCTGGAGGAATGAGTACCTGCAGGAAAGAGTATCTGCAGGAATAAGTACCTGCAGGAATGAGTACCTGCAGGAATAAGTACCTGCCGGAATAAGTACCTGCCGGAATGTACAAAACAGGGACAGTTTCGATACCGGAACTGCCCCTGTTTTTGTTAATTAAAACTACCCACTTGTCATTCTGAGCGAAGCGAAGAATCTCACAGGCTTCTCGAGGGGAAAGAACCTTCAGGCAGAGTCCTTCGTTTATGAAAGGCTTCCGGAAGCAGGGACGATCACAGGCGTCCGACGTAATTCTGCGGGAAGAACGATACCATGCGCATCATAGAATAGCTGGCTGTACA
>CAMPAX010000095.1 GCA_946633495.1 uncultured Lachnospiraceae bacterium
CTCACGGATCAAAGATCCACGTTGGCTTCACGGCTGTGTCTCTCGATATATTCCCTGCGGGGGCCGACCTCATTTCCCATCAGAGTATGTGTAAGAGACGTTGCTTCCGCCATACTGTCGATGGACACCTGCTTTAAGAGCCGGTTCTCGGGATCCATGGTGGTCTCGAACAGCTGCTCCGCATCCATCTCACCAAGACCTTTATAGCGCTGAATGGTGAACTTCTTCTGATGCGTCTTACGGTACTTTTCCAGCTCCGCGTCGGAATAAAGATACTTCATCGCCTTGCCCTCACCCACCCGGTACAGCGGAGGAATGGCGATGTAGATATGTCCTTCGTTGATGAGATCCGGATAAAAACGATAGAAAAATGTCAGAAGCAGCGTGGCGATATGCGCCCCGTCCACGTCGGCATCCGTCATGATGATGATCTTATTGTAATTCAGCTTGCTGATATCGAAATCATTTCCGTAGCCCTGAAGGAAACCGCAGCCAAAGGCGTTGATCATGGCTTTGATCTCTGCGTTCTCCAGAACCTTGCTGACCGGAACCTTCTCCACATTCAGGATCTTGCCCCGAAGAGGCAGCACTGCCTGATATTTCCGGTTGCGGGCAGACTTGGCGGAACCGCCTGCGGAATCTCCCTCGACGATGAAGATCTCGCACTTCTCGGCTTCATTTGACTCCTGCCGGACCAGCTTTCCGTTTCCTTCAAAGGAAAACTTGCTGAGATTGATCTTGTTCTTCTCATTTGCTCGTTTTTTGGACAGAACCACCGCCCGATCCGCGATCTCCTTTAAGACTTCATAATTCCGGTCGAAATAAATGGTCAGCTGTTCCCGCACGATATCGTCCACCGCTTTCAGCACATCCGTATTCGACAGCTTGGTTTTCGTCTGACCTTCAAACTGAGGATCCGGATGCCGGACAGACACCACAGCGATCATTCCGTTTCTGATATCCGCACCGGACAGATTGCTGTCCTTCTCCTTCAGGAGACCAAGATCATTTCTGGCATACTGATTGACCACCTTCGCAAACGCCGACTTCCAGGCAGTCACATGCGTACCGCCCTCCGGGTTCGTGATATTGTTGGTAAATCCGATGATATTCTCATCTCCGTCCTCTGTCATGACGAAGTCGATCTGGGCCGATATTCCATCCTTCTCGCCCTTGATCTCCACGATGGGCGACGTATGGGTAAGACCCGTGGAGATATCCTCCACAAATGCGGAAAGACCTCCCGGCTGGTGGAACACTTCCTGTTCCTCCCCGTCCCGGCGGTTCCAGAAGGTAATGGTAAGCTCCGGATTCAGATATGCCGTCTCCTTGATCCTCTGCTTGATGGCAGAGCATTTGAACTTGACGGTCTCGAAGATCGTCTCGTCCGGCCGGATGGTCACAGTGGTTCCCGTATGCTTTGCAGGGATCCTTTCCCCGAAAATGTTCCTGCAGAGGGTTTCCGAAAGCTTCTCCTTCGGAAGCTCTCCATCCACCAGCTTCGTGGTGGGGACCCCATAGGCATATGTATCATGATAGACAAAGCCACCTCGATAGACGTCCACGATGAGCTCCTTTGAGAGGGCATTTACCACGGCCGAACCGACGCCGTGGAGTCCGCCGCTGATCTTATAGGTGGAGGAGTTGAATTTGCCGCCGGCGTGAAGGACAGTATAAACCACACGCTCCGCCGGCATCTTCTCCGTGGGATGCATATCTACCGGCACACCCCGCCCGTTATCGGACACGGTTGCCGATCCGTCTTCATTCACCACCACGTCGATCCGGGAACAGAATCCCGCCAGATGCTCATCCACGGAGTTGTCGATGAGCTCCTGCACCAGATGATTCAGACCGCTCCGTCCCGTATTTCCGATATACATACCCGGCCGCTTGCGCACCGGCTCGAGGCCTTTTAAGACCTCGATCTTTTCTGCATTATATGCCATATCTTACCTGCCTGTAATGAAATAGTTGGCGCCTTGCCGGACCCGCCGGAAAGCGCCAACTTATTATATTATATAGGGTTCCCGAATGTCAAGCAGTAACCGAACATATATTCGTATGTCGGGTCACCGGTTTTGTTCCTGATCATATTTGTGGAACCGGATGGTATTCCTTCCCGATTCCTTTGCATTATAAAGCGCACGATCCGCATTTTTAAACAGAGCCGAGGCACCGATCCGGTATTCACCGAACGCAACGCCGGTACTGATGGTTACCGAAGGAACTCCGTCCATAGGTTCCGCCAGCTTTTTCGACATGGTCTCGTATTTCATCCTGACAAGATTGATGAGAGCCGGTCCCAGATGGATCATGATCACGGCGAATTCATCTCCGCCGATCCGGCACACATAGTCATCGGACCGGAAGGTAGTGAATATGGCATCTCCCACCCGCTTCAGAACCTTGTCTCCCATGGCATGTCCGTAATGATCATTGATCTCCTTGAATTTATCAAGGTCTATGATCATTAAGGCGCTGGTCTCCAGGTCCGTATTTTTCAGCAGGAAGTCATATCCTCTTCGGTTGTAAAGCCCGGTCAGCTTATCATGATTGGCCTCGAAGTTCAGTTTCTTCTTGCTCTGAACGTGGGTGTTATACATCAGGTTGTAGTTCTTTGCCAAAAACCGCATTTCATAAGCGCCGCCGGGCGGTATATCCTTCTCCTCCCGGATCAGCTTCACCGCCTTGCTGATAGGCGTGATGATCAGCAGCGAGGTAAGAAGAACCATAAGCAGGATGATCACCAGCAAAATGAAAGAGATCAGGTGCCCAAAGAATACATAACGCTGAAGCTTCTCGGCTTCCATATTCTGAGTCTGATGCATTTCATCCAGAAGCCGGTCAAGGCACCCCTTTGTATGTGTGCGGATGGTTTCCTTTCTCTCCTGGTATCTGTCATTGAACAAAAGCTCGATTGCTTTCCTTTTCTTTTCATCCTGCGAAAGGGAAAGATCTTCCTCCTTCAGATGATGCTCCTGAATGGTCTCCGGAAATTCCGAAACATCATAGCCAAAGCCCTCGATTGCCATGCGTGCGGCGTAATATTCCTGCTCCTCCAAAATTCTGGATTCACGGATCGCATCCTCAAGCTCCGAAAAAGCTTCCTTGTTTTCGCTGTTTTTATCCAGCATCTGAAGCGCTTTGTCGCGGCGTTTTGTCTCATCGATCTCTCTGAAATAATTATCCAGATAGACCCGTTCACCCGTAACCGCAAAGGAACGGACCTGCTCGGTCAGATAATCCGACGCCTCCACAACGTCATCCGAGAAATCCCGGGCATTGATCAGATTCTGCGTGATCTCATGGGTCTCCTTATAGATCTCATCGGTCCGGTTCACAACAATGAATAAAACCACGGAAAGAATGACAGCCAGAACGAGGAAGCAGATATTCAGAACCTTCATGGAGATTCCTCTGTCCTTGAGATGGCTAAACAATTTCATAAATGCACTCTCCTTTTTTACAAAGCTCCGGTTCCTGCATTAAATCCCATCTGACATAGCAGCCAAACAGGACAACTAAGTATTATATCACATACATCTTCCCCTTCGCAACAAAAAAGAGCCGGGCCGATACCGGTAAATGATCGAAAGAGATCCCTGATTCTTTTCCTTGCGAATAAATGGGATTATTGATAAAATATTTCTGACAGCGGTTCAAATCGACAGAAAGGGGCAGCTATGAAGAAAAAAGAACGTCTCGTCAATATCATCATGGCGATCATCATTTCCGCATTCATGGGGATTCTGTTCGGATTTATCACCCGGAACAACGCGGATCCGAAGGCGCTTGAGACTATGCCGCCGGCACCGGTCACCTATCTGATCAATATGCTGGAATCCATCACGGTAGGTGTGATCGTTGCTCTCATCATCCCCATGGGCAGAATGGGGCGTGCATTGGCAGCAAAATTCGGCGCCACACCTCCTTCCATGAAATTCAACCTGATCAACAGCATTCCCTTCGCTGTGATCAACTCAGTCCTTGTGAGTGCGATCTGCAGCTTCATCGGGATCGCAACCGCTTACGGTAATATCGGCGATCCGAACAAGCCATCTCTCTTCGTGATGTGGCTTGGAAGCTGGGCAAGATCACTTCCCTTCTCTCTCCTGCTTAGCTATGTTCTGGCCATCCTGATCGCCCCCTTCGTTGTGAAGGCCGTAGGGCTTGGCGGACCCCCGGCAGGCGGACCTCCGGTTGGCGGACCTCCGATGGGCAAACCTCCGGTTGACTGAAATCCGGATGAACCGAATTTCATTTCAAAGTCCGGTAAATAAATCGCGCATAAAGCAAAGCGCCTTCCTGCATTTTTACATTACACAGGAAGGCGTTTTGTTATTAAGCGTTTTTTATTATTGTTTCTCCGCCACCACAATACAGTTGGAATCGGGATACACATCCGGCTCAAGAGTCACCAGCGGCCGGAGATGCTCCGGATAGCCCGGTTCCAGAAATGCATCCGCCCGGAGCACACGGGCACCAAGTCGTTCCAATACCTCCCGGTATTCCCCGATGGTATAGTATCCGAACTGTTCCTGCACCTCATGGCTGTAGGATTCCCGGCCCCAGGTGTAGGTATAGAGGAACTCCCTCATGAAATCCACGCAGGCACTGACGCGGAGGTTTTCCTCATCCACCGTGATCCTCCTGTCCTCGATATCCGTCAGTCCTTCGAAATCCTGCATGTAGTTTTTAATGAAGTCCAGTCCGGACCGATCCCGGAAGGTAACCGTCAGCAGACCGTCAGGGTATATTTTTCCCTCCATACTGTCGGCCATCTCTCCCAGACCTTCCGCTTCTTCTGTGTCCTCCGACGATCTCACCACATTATTCGCCGCTTCCGCGGCTGTCATGGTACGCACCCCGTCCCGGATCACGATCCTGCCACCGGGAGCCAGTGAATCCATGGCGTTACGGAGCGCCTGCTCCACCACTTCGATCCGGAAACGTCCCTCCGGAGTCTCCGTATACGAAAAGATCTCATGGATGATAGACGAGAAAATGATCGTATCCACACATCCCTTTTCTCCGTCCACCAGGAACGGACCGTCCACGAAATTATGACGTTCCACCGTCCAGCGATGTCCCCCGGACACACGTTTCTTATTCAGGACATCGATGACATTTTCGGAAATGTCCGTGCCGATCACGTGTTTATCCGGATACCGCTCCTCCAGCAGATCCAGCAGCACGCCGCCTCCGCTGCCCACATCTACCACCGTCTGCCCCACCACATAATCCACAATGGAATTCTTCGTCGATTCCTCCGTGGAATTCATGGTCGCCAGATACTTGTCTTCATTGTTCAGCCGGTCAAATTCGTCCCGCCGGAATCCAAACATGTCATAGAGCACGGTAATGCTCTTTTCAAAGGTGAGCAGACCACTGCGCTCCGCTTCCACACAAAAATCGATCAGTTTCTCGCACACTCTGGAAAAAGCAAAATCCACCTGCACGGCATCTCCGCGTCTGCGAATATCCAGAGCCACATTCTCCACGCTGTTATCGCGAAGATGCTTTTCTATGATCCGCTTTTTATAGACATTGATATGTTTCTTCCCTTCGTAATCATAGTAGAGGCTGTCCGCCAGCGGCTTGAATGTGATGTAACGGATTTCCGACTGTGATCCCCCGACACCCCGGGTGGTAGTATGTCCACCCACATCGCTGCCAACGGAAATGCCATTCGACTCCTCACTTCCCATACCTTCCACAAGTCCGGTGAGAATTTCGAGGATCTGCTTTGCGTCGAAATCCGACAGCGCAGCCTCAAAATACCATAGCTCATACCTCGGGAACAGCTTTTCAGCAAAGAAATCGATCAGTTCCTGCGGTACCTCCGAAAGCCCCGGGAGCAAACGCCGTACACGATACTCTGCCGGAAACTCGCTGAGATCTCCCCGCAGGATCCGGTCGATCAGCGCATAAACCTCCTCCCGGACACGGATCCAGAGCTCCTCCGAGACGCCTCGGATGATACACTCATTCAGGACATAAAGGATCTCCCGGATATTTTTCTGATCCTTCACGGGAGCCTCTAGAAGCGGAGCATTTCCGGCGACCGGCACCTCGCCCCGGAGACACTGTCCGATCATTCCGTGGGTTTTGATCAATGTATGGATCAGTGCCGGATCTTCATCCTTCATCTCACTATTTTTCGTCTCATCCAGATAGATCTCTGCCGATGCGATATTATGGATATCCAGCGGATATCCTTTTCCTTCCCAGACAGCACGATCTCTCGCCGTTCCGCCCTTTGCCACCTCAGACCACCGGAGTACCGTCCGTACGATCCGCTTCACCTCTTCCCCGGCGTCACTTTGCTCCAGGATATCCAGGGTACGAAGAACATAGTCCAGCGTCTCATGACCCGTTACGTTTTCAATCTGCTCCAGCCGCTCCACGTTCACGGCTCGATGCTCCGTGTAGTACAGATACTGGTACCATTTTTCTGATTTACAGGAATTCATGTTTTTCTCTCAATCTCTGAAATGTATGGTTCTTCCCTCCTGATGCATCCGCTCCTTGATGGCCGCCTTGTCCGCCAGCATCCGTTCGTCGGCTTCCCGAACCATATCCTCCGCATCCCTCCCCTCAGAATAACCAAAGGCGCAGGAGTACTCTGTGTCGTCTACAGCGGCCCGCATCTGCTCCATCAGGCTGCTCAGATAATCCGGATCTCCACGTTTCGAAAGGACCACAAATTCATCACCGCCGACCCGATATACCCGCTCCGCAGCCGTCGCGCATTTCAGGAAACATTCCGAGACCACCGCAAGGGCCTTATCTCCGGCTGCATGTCCGTAATTATCATTCAGCCATTTCAATTCATTCATGTCGATGGAGATCACGCCCCGTATGTCATTGTCATATTTGTCGATATCACTGTAGAAGGACTGCCGGTTCAGAAGGCCGGTCAGTGCATCCCGCTTCGTGTACTGTGCATATGTGAAAAGATAATACAGCAGCATGCCGGCAGCATAGGTCGGGATCACGACCCAGTCGTGTGCGAACAGTGAAAGCAGCGCCGCACCCACTGCGGCAAGGCCGATAAAAAAGACCACGATCTGTTCCCGAATCGTATTTCTCGAAAGAGACCGGATGGAAAGAATGATCAGGACCAGCAAATAAAACGCACTGACGAAGTAGGGCAGATATCCCAGCGGTCCGCGGATAAAATAGTTATCGCTTGTAAATGAAAATGCGATGTCCGTAAAGAACGCCGAGAATACCACCAGCATATTGATGATCGCAGGAACCGTGATCCAAAGAGACACGCGCTTGTGGATACTGAACATGATCATCATGATGATGGCCGGACGAAGCGTGTAGCACAGCGCCGAGAACAGGATCCGCCAGTTTGACGGTTCTGCCTGCGCGCTATAACATTCTTCAAAGTATTCAAAAAGCGATAATACAAAGATCGCTGCGATGGTCAGCCGGAGCCACACCAGCGCACGATTCTCCAGATACACATCGTGCACGGTCAGGAGAAGCATCCCGCCCAGCATGACCAGCAGCACATAGTTATTTACAAAATAGTCTTCAAAGAATGCATTCAGAATCAGCATCTTCTCTCCTCCCGAATTCACATATAAAAAGCATCCAGTTTTCTCCGGAACAGCATGGCGGGCCGGTGTCCCGTACCGGTCACGGTAACGCCGGTTTCTTCCACAAAGGGAGCGATCTTCCGCCGGAAATTCGGTGTCAGAAGTTTTTCTCCGAGAATGATCTCATGGGCTTCCTGCAGACTGTACAGCGTAAAGATCTCCGGCATCAGATCAAATACGATCCGTCCTGACTGCTCTGTTCGATCGCGGAGCGCCTGAAATGCCCGGAGGATGATCTCCGCATGATCAAAGGCGATGCCATCGCTTTTTATTATCTTATATGTGGTCTTCTCGTGGTGCATTCTGAACTCTCTCGTCTCCTCCACCACGGCGGAAAGCACCGTCTTCTCATGCTCCAGCCGGAGTTTCAGCCGTGCCTTGAGAGAGGCGCTGTCACGGTTTACGGTTTTCTTACGTTCCTCCCTCTCCACATCGATGAAGAACCAGGCAGCTTCCTTTGCATCGGAGCCCGCAGAAAGGCTACATTTGTCTGCATCCACCAGAGCCAGAAATGCCTGAGACACGATCCATCCTCTGGGATCCCGCCCGGGTGCACTGAACATTCCGAAGGATTCCAGAAATGCACTGTCCAACGAAGTCTCTTCCTTCAATTCCCGCAGTGCCGTCTCCTCGATGGTCTCTCCCTGCATGGCAAAGCCGCCGGGCAGCGCATAATACCCCTTGTAGGGAAAACCGCCTCTTCGGATCAGCAGGATCCCCAGCCGCTGCGCAGGATCCTTCCTGCAATTCACAGCCTCCCCGTCATTTAAGATTGCAAAGACGGCCATGTCTGCCGTCAGCGACGGCCGGTCATACTTCGACGGATC